>JAFRYL010000080.1 GCA_017437605.1 Ottowia sp.
CTACGTGCCCACCACGCCCAACCCCACGTCGGGCTTTTTGCTGCTCGTGCCGCGCCGCGACGTGATTGAACTGCACATGAGCGTGGACGAGGCGCTCAAATACATCATTTCCATGGGCGTGGTCACGCCGCAGGAGGCCGCCGCGCTCGCTGGGGCGCAGCCCGCCCTGCCGCCCGCCTGAACACACACAACCAACCTCCAACAACAACACCATGCCAATGCGAACCCACTACTGCGGCCTCGTGACCGAGGCGCTTGACGGACAAACCGTAACCCTGTGCGGCTGGGTCAACCGTCGCCGCGACCACGGCGGCGTCATCTTCATTGACTTGCGCGACCGCGAGGGCTGCGTGCAGGTGGTCTGCGACCCCGACCGCCCCGACATGTTCCGCACCGCCGAGAGCCTGCGCAACGAGTTCTGCATTCAAATTACGGGGCGCGTGCGCCCGCGTCCCGAAGGCACGGCAAATCCGGAGCTGAAAAGCGGGCAGATTGAAGTGCTCTGCCACGAGCTGACCGTGCTCAACCCGGCGGCCACACCGCCCTTCCAGCTTGACGATGACAACATCAGCGAAGCCGCGCGCCTCACGCACCGCATCATTGACCTGCGCCGCCCCATGATGCAGCGCAACCTGCTGCTGCGCCACCAGGTCACGCGCGTGGTGCGGCGTTTCCTTGATGACCACGGCTTTGTGGACATCGAAACCCCCATGCTCACGCGCAGCACGCCCGAAGGCGCGCGCGACTACCTCGTGCCCAGCCGCGTGCATGACGGGCACTTTTACGCGCTGCCGCAGTCGCCGCAGTTGTTCAAACAGATGCTCATGGTTGCGGGCTTTGACCGCTACTACCAAATCACCAAGTGCTTCCGCGACGAAGACCTGCGCGCCGACCGCCAGCCCGAGTTCACGCAGATTGATATTGAAACCTCCTTCCTTGAAGAAGAAGACATCCGCGCGCTGGCGCAGGAGATGGTGTGCCTCGTCTTCCGCGAGGCGCTGGGCGTGGAGCTGGGCGAGTTCCCCGTCATGCCCTATGCCGAGGCCATGCACCGCTTTGGCTCCGACAAGCCCGACCTGCGCGTGAAGATGGAGTTCACCGAACTGACCGACGCCATGCGCGACGTGGACTTCAAGGTGTTCAGCGGCCCGGCCAACGCCCCCGGCGGGCGCGTTGTGGCGCTGCGCGTGCCGGGCGGCGCGGCCATCAGCCGCAGCGAAATTGACGGCTACACCGAGTTCGTCAAGATTTACGGCGCGCGCGGGCTGGCGTGGATAAAGGTCAACGACGTGGCCGCCGGGCGCGACGGGCTGCAGTCGCCCATCGTCAAGAACCTGCACGACGCGGCCATTGCCGCCATTCTGGAGCGCAGCGGCGCGCAGAACGGCGACATTCTCTTTTTCGGCGCCGACACCGCGCGCGTGGTGTGCGACGCCATCGGCGCGCTGCGCCTCAAAATCGGTCTGGGCGAATTCGGGCGCGCGAACGGCCTGTTTGAAGACCGCTGGGCGCCGCTTTGGGTCGTGGACTTCCCCATGTTTGAGTGGGACGAAACCGAGCGCCGCTGGAACGCCATGCACCACCCCTTCACCAGCCCCAAGGCGGGGCACGAAGACCTCATGGCCGAGCACCCCGAACAGTGCCAGGCGCGCGCCTACGACATGGTGCTCAACGGCTGGGAACTGGGCGGCGGCTCCATTCGTATCCACCGCGCCGAGGTGCAATCCAAGGTGTTCGCCGCACTCAACATTGGCGCGGACGAGCAGCGGCAGAAATTCGGCTTCCTGCTCGATGCCCTGCAATACGGCGCGCCGCCGCACGGCGGCCTCGCCTTCGGGCTGGACCGGCTCATCACCCTGATGACCGGCGCCGAATCCATACGCGACGTGATTGCCTTCCCCAAGACGCAGCGCGCCCAGTGCCTGCTCACGCACGCGCCCTCGCCCGTGGCCGAGCAGCAATTGCGCGAGCTGCACATCCGCCTGCGCAACCCGCTACCGCAGGAGGGCGGCGGGCAATAAAGCGCTTCCCCCACTCCCGCACATCGTAGGGGCGAATAATTATTCGCCCCTACAAGGGTATATATACGTCACCGGCACAACAAGCCGGCGATGAAATACATTTCTCACAAGTATCAACTTGCCGCACCATGAACGCCCCTGTTTCCGCACAAATCCGCGCCCGCCTGCAGGCCGCTGGCCAACGCTTCAACGCCAACGACAACATCGCCGCCTTCATCGAGCAGGGCGAAATGGACGCGCTGCTGGAAGAAGTCGCGGAAAAAATGCAGGGCGTGCTTGACTCCCTCGTCATCGACACCTCCGGCGACCACAACACGCGCGACACCGCGCGGCGCATGGCGCGCATGTATCTGCGCGAAGTCTTCGCCGGGCGCTACCAGAAAGCGCCCACCATTACCGAATTCCCCAACGCCAGCCGGCTCAATGAGCTGATGATTGTTGGGCCGATAACCGTGCGCAGCGCCTGCAGCCACCACTTTGTGCCCGTCATGGGGCGGCTCTGGATAGGCGTGCTGCCCAACGAAAACACCAACGTCATCGGCCTTTCCAAATACGCGCGCCTCGCCGAATGGGTCATGGGCAGGCCGCAGATTCAGGAAGAAGCCGTCGTGCAACTCGCCGACCTCATTCAGCAGAAAACCCACCCCGACGGCCTCGCCGTCGTCATGCAGGCCACGCACTTCTGCATGGCGTGGCGCGGCGTGAAAGACACCGGCAGCCGCATGCTCAA
>JAFRYL010000081.1 GCA_017437605.1 Ottowia sp.
AGCGTGCTCGGGCGCTATGTGTGGGCGTTCCGGCACATCGTGGGGCAGATGCAGCATGATTTGTTCCATGTGTATACGGTGGACCAGCATTCGCTTATGGTGCTGCGGCAGATGCGGCGCTTCTTTATGGCCGAGCACGCGCACGAATATCCTTTTTGCGCGCAGCTTGCCGCCAGTTGGGAACAGCCCTGGCTGCTGTATGCGGCAGCCCTTTTTCACGATATTGGCAAGGGGCGTGGCGGCGACCATGCGGCGCTTGGCGCGCGCGAGGCGCGGCGCTTTTTCACGCAGTGCGGCGCGGCGCCGGAAGACGTGCAATTCATCGAGTTTCTGGTGGCGCAGCATCTGCTTTTGTCCAGCGCAGCGCAAAAGCAGGATTTGAGCGACCCGGCAGTGATAGAAAAACTCGCCGCCACGCTGGGCGATGAGCGGCACCTGACCGGCCTCTACCTGCTCACCGCTGCCGACATGCAGGGCACGGGGCCGAAGGTGTGGACGCCGTGGAAAGAAAAGCTGCTGCAGGAGCTGTATCGCCGTTGCGCGCAGGCGCTCGGCGGCAGCGCCGCGCACCCCGGCGCACTCATTGAGGAGCGCAAGCGCCACGCGTTGCACCAGATGCGGCAGGCGGGTGTGCCCGAGGGCGCGCACAGCGCGCTGTGGGCGGCGCTGGACGTGCGCTACTTCCGCCGCCACGACGCGGGGGAAATTGCCTGGCACGCGCGCGCGCTCTGGAAATATGCCGGGGAGCAGGCGCCCGGCGCTGCTGCGCCCTGCGTGGTGCGCGCGCGCGTTTCGCCGCACGCTGAGGGGCTGCAGGTGCTGGTTTACACGGCGGACGTGCCCGACCTGTTTGCGCGCATCTGCGGCTTTTTTGACCGCGTCGGCTTCTCCATTCTTGACGCGCGCATTCACACCACGATGGACGGGCGCGCGCTGGATACCTTTCAGGTCGTCAGCGACGGCGGCGCACGCCACAGCCGCGAATACGTGCGCACCGTGCAGCAGGAGCTGCCGCGCGCGATTGCCAGCGATGCGCCGCTGCCCGCGCCGCGCCTGGGGCGGCCTTCGCCGCGTGCGCGCAGCTTCCCCATTCCGCCCTATGTGGACTTGCGCCCGGACGCCGCCGCCGAGCGCTGGATTTTGTCCATCACCACCAGCGACCGCGCCGGGCTGCTCTACGGCATCGCGCGCGTGCTTGCCGCGCACGGCATTGACGTGGAACTGGCGAAGATTGCGACCACGGGCGAGCGTGTGCAGGACAGCTTCCTGCTGCGCGGTGAGGTGCTCAAAAGCGAGCGCGAACAGCTCGCCGTGCAGCGCGAGTTGATGCAGGTCATCGGCGGGGCAGGGGGCGGCTGAAGCGCGCGCTGCTGTGTAAACTGCGCGGCAGCAAGACATGCTGAACTGCTCCCAAGGGGCGGCCTTCCTCCTTGGCGCGCTGCACCTGTTGAAGGCTATGGCAGGAGACAAGACTGATGTGGCACCTTCTGGAAACCGTGATGGCGCTGGTCATCAATCACCATCTGGACGCAGCGCAGGCGTCGCAGTTTGAGGAGTTCTACGACAAGAACCTGCGCGGCAGCAGCAAGCTCTTTTTCTCCAAGATGGAGGAAACCACGATAGCCGGCAAGACGCTGGACATGGTGGACAGGCTGGCCAACCTGCGCGATGGCTACTGCGTCGTCTACCGGACGCGCGAGGCGGAGCTGGTGCTCGACTGGTGGGTGGGGCGCAGCGCGCTGTATTTGAGCATTTCCGCGCCCTCCAACATGACGGAAATCTCCATCTTCCGCCACAGCGAGCTTGGCAGCGACAGGCTGCACATGGTGCGCATGGACATGGCCGTGGCGCAGGCGCAGGCGCTGCAAAAGGTGTTTGGTGATGAGGTGCTGCTGATTGCGCGCAGCGAATGCCCTTACGAAGGCGTGATGCAGCAGGTGGCTGAAGGGCTGAACGTGCAGGAGATACTGAAACACTTTGCCGAGGAACACCCCGCGCCGCAGCACATCGCCGCCGAGGCGCTGCGCGACGTGGCCGAAGAAGAGCTGCAAAGCTGGTATCTCGTGGAGCGGGCGGCGGGCGCGTGAGGAAATAGCTGGTATGCCTTTCCCGCCGGCGTAACTTGCCGGCGATGAAACACAAAGCGAACGGGTATCTATCCGTTCGCTTTTGAATTTTGATAGGTATGATGTTGTCGCCGGCATAACTTGCCGGCAAGCAAACATAAAACAATAGGGTATATGATTCCTGCTGCGCTGCAGCGCACGCGCCGCCGCCCTCTATAAAATCCGCGCTTTTCTTCCTCTCACGGGCGCCCGCGCCCGCACACGACCATGATTACTGGCAGCATCGTTGCGCTCACCACTCCCCTGCAGGAGGACGGCAGCGTGGATTATCCCGGCCTGCGCCGGCTCATTGATTGGCACATCGCAGAGGGCACGGACTGCATCTGCGTGGTGGGCACCACGGGCGAGTCGCCCACGGTGGATGTGGCGGAGCATCAGGAAATCATCCGCACCGCCGTGGAGCAGTCCGCTGGCCGCGTGCCCATCATGGCGGGCTGCGGGGCGAATTCCACCGCCGAGGCCATCCACCTGGCGCGCTATGCCAAGGACGTGGGCGCGAACTACCAGCTGCAGGTCGTGCCCTACTACAACAAGCCCACGCAAGAGGGTCTGTACCAGCACTTCAAGGCGATTCACGACGCTGTGGACGGTCTGCCCATGCTGCTCTACAACGTGCCCGGGCGCACGGTGGCGGATATGCAGCCCGCCACGGCGCTGCGGCTGGCGCAATTGCCGGGCGTGGTGGGCATCAAGGAAGCCACGGGCAACATTGAGCGCGCGCTCTGGCTGCTGCGCGATGCGCCCGAGGGCTTTGGCGTGTATTCGGGCGACGATTTGAGCGCCGTGGCGCTGATGCTCTGCGGCGGCAAGGGCTGCGTGAGCGTGACGGCGAACGTCGCCCCGCGCCAGATGCACGAACTCTGCAAGGCAGCCGTGGCGGGCGAGCGCGAAAAGGCGCTGCAAATCAACGCCCGCCTCATGCCGCTGCACAAGGCGTTGTTTGTGGAGGCCAACCCCATTCCCGTGAAATGGGCGCTTTCGCGCCTTGGGCGCGCGAATGCCACGGTGCGCCTGCCGCTGACGACGCTCTCCCAAAGCCAGCGCCCGGCCGTGGAGCAGGCGATGAAAGACGCCGGCATTCTGTAATGATTTAATGAGCACGCTGCCCGCAGAACATGCGGGCAGCAGTCTGTACGAACGACATAGGCAAGGAGTAATGACAGTGACACGCATGACAACACACGCCCCCCGCCTGGTTGCCGCCGCAGGGTGCGCGGCGCTGCTGCTGACTGTGAGCGGCTGCTCGGTGCTGGAAGGCGACAAGATTGACTACAAGAGCGCCGGGCGCGGCGTGTCGCTGGAAGTGCCGCCGGACCTGACGCAGTTGCCCGGCGCCTCGCGCTACTCCATGCCGGGCGATGCCGTCACCGCCAGCGGCTACGAGGCCGGGGTGCGCGCCGCTGAATCCAGCGCAGACACAGCCGCCGCCACGCAGATTGCCGATGTGCAGTTTGAGCGCAGCGGCGCCGAACGCTGGCTGCACGTGCGCCGCGCGCCGGACAAGATTTGGGGCGAGGTGCGCGACTTCTGGCAGGAAAACGGCTTCCTGCTCACCCTTGACCAGCCCAAGATGGGCATCATGGAAACGGACTGGGCGGAAAACCGCGCCAAGATTACGCAGGACTTCATCCGCCGCAGCATCGGGCGCCTTTTTGACAACCTCTACTCCACGGGCGAACGCGACCGCTTCCGCACGCGCATTGAGCGCACCGAGGACGGCGGCGCCGACATCTTCATCTCGCACCGTGGCATGGAAGAGGTCTACACCAGCAGCAGCAAAGACAACACCATCTGGCAGCCGCGCGCGCGCGACCCCGAGCTGGAAGCCGAGTTCCTGCGCCGCCTCATGGTCAAGATGGGTGTGACGCAGGAGCAGGCGCAGGCCGCGCTGGAAGCCAAGGAGCGCGACGCCGCCCTCATCGCCGCAGGCGCTGCGCAAGTCGTCACGCTCGCGGACGGGCAGCCCGCCGTGCAGTTTGACGACGCCTTTGACCGCGCGTGGCGGCGCGTTGGCCTCGCGCTCGACCACACGGGCTTCACCGTGGAAGACCGCGACCGCAGCAAGGGTCTCTACTACGTGCGCGCCGTGGACCCGGCCACGCAGAAAAAAGACCCCGGCTTCTTCGCGCGCCTCTTTGGGCGCGACAACCAGCCCCTGCCCACGCGCCAGTATCAAATCAAGGTGGACAGCAGCAGCGGCAAGAGCACCGTCACCGTGCTGGGCGAAAACGGCGCCCCCGTGCCTGCGCAGGAAGCGCAGCGCATCGTGCGCGTGCTCGCTGACGACCTGAAATAAGCCGCCGTGCTGCGCTTTGCCAGCCTTGGCAGCGGCAGCAGCGGCAACGCCACGCTTGTGGAGGCGCGCAGCGGCGCCGGCGCGCCCACCCGCGTACTCATTGACTGCGGCGGGGGCTGGCGCGCCCTGCAGGCGGCGCTGGCCGAGCGGGGCGTCGCGCCCGATGCGCTTGCCGCCGTCTTCATCACGCACGAGCACCGCGACCACACCGCCAACGCCCAGCGCCTGCACGCTGCGGGCGTGCCCGTCTACGCCAGCGCCGGCACGCGCGAGGCGCTGCACGCCGCCGGCTTTGCGGGTGACGTGCGCGCCGTGCGCGACGGGCAGGACCTGCCCATCGGCGCGCTGCTGCTGCAGCCCTTCACTGTGCCGCACGATGCGCGCGAGCCGCTGCAGCTGCGCTGCAGCGATGGCGCGCGGCACCTTGGCGTGATGACCGACTGCGGCCACCTCACCGCGCACGCCGCGCGCAGTCTTGCCGGCTGCCACGCCCTCATGCTGGAAGCCAACCACGACCCCGACATGCTCGCCGCCGGCCGCTACCCGGCGTTCCTGAAACGGCGCATCGCCGGCGCGCACGGGCATTTGAGCAACGCGCAGGCCGCCGCCGCCCTCGCGCAGCTTGCCCACGACGCACTGCACACCGTCATCGCCGCGCATTTGAGCGAGCAGAACAACCTGCCCGAACTCGCTCGCGCCGCCTTCGCCCGCGCGCTTGGCTGCAAGGAGGACGACATCATCGCCGCCACACGCCACGGCGCACCCGCAGAATGGTATGGGGTATGAATTGCTTGCCGGCTTTATAAGCCGGCAATGAAACATGTATATTGATGGTATACAACATGTTTCATATACCTACGATATGAACATCGCATCGCCGGCAACTTACGCCGGCGATGTTATTCAATATAGATGGGTATACGTTTGCGCCCGCAAAAAAGCCGCCCGTGCGGGGCGGCTTGTGTGCGGCGTGGGGCGCGCAGCTTATTTGTACTTGTCGCCCACCATGCCGCCGGCGGCGTCTTTGGCGCCTTCCACTTTGTCCTTGGCGGCGTCTACAGCGTCAGCGGCTTTTTCCTTGGCCGCGTCCACGGCTTCGGCAGCGGCGTCCTTGACTTCTTCCACCTTGTCTTTGGCAGCGTCTACGGCGTCGCTGGCGGCCTGGGCTGCGTCGCTGGCGACGGCCTCAGCTGCAACGGCAGCAGCGGAGGCGGCAGCGTCGGCAGCAGAAGCGGCGGCTTCCACCGCAGAAGCGGCAGCGTCGGCAGCGGAGGCAGCGGCATCAGCAGCCGATGCGGCGACATCAGCGGCGGAGGCGGCCA
>JAFRYL010000082.1 GCA_017437605.1 Ottowia sp.
AAAATGAAGTCGCCTTTGGTGCCATCGCTCGCGTCATTGTCTTTGGCAAAGGTGGCGCCGGCAAAGGCCGCAGCGTTCATGCGGAAGGCTTGCAGGCAGTGCTGCTCCAGCGTTTCGCCGAGCATTTTTGTTGAGAGTTTTGCCTTGAAGTCGCGCAGGCGCTCGATTTCGCCGTCTTTCAGGGTGATGAGGGCGCGGTGGCTGTCTTCCTGCTGGCGCAGTTGTTCCTTGTGGCTGGCGGCTTGCTCACTGAGTTGCATGGCCAGTTGCGTGCAGCGGCGCTCCGGCTCCTGCGCGGCTTGCTGCACGGCAAGCTGTTTTTCGGCGTCAAACTGCTGGCGCTGCGCGGCAAGTTGCGCCTGCAGGCTGGCGATGTTTTTGTCGCGCTCGGCAAGTTGTGCGCTAAGCTGTTCGCGCACTTGCGCGGCGGCAAGTTCGGCGGCCTGCGTTTTTTCAGCCTGCAGCGCCGCCATTTTCTCGTGCAGCGCGGCGAGCTGTTTTTCCAGCTCGGCCTGTCCGAGCTGCGCCTGTTTTTGCGCTTCGGCGCGGGCGGCAGCGATGGCGCTTTGTTTTTCTTGTTCCAGAGCCTGCGTGTGGCTGCGGATTTGCCGCGTAAATTCGGCGTCGCGCACCTGCTGCACGATGCTGGCGTAGCTGGATTCGTCAATTTTGAAAAAATGCCCGCAGTGCGGGCATTTGATGTCGTGCATGGAGTGTCTCCGGAAAGGTTTTATTTGATGAGCCGCAGCGTGAGCGGGTAGCGCCAGGGGTCGCCGTTGATGGTTTTGATGGAGGCAATGATGATGCAGGCGGTGTCATACAGCGCCAGCGCCGGAAGGAGTGCAATGCCGACAAGGCTGACGGTCAGCACGATGGCGGCGATGAGCATGGTGATTTGGAAGTTGAGCGCCTCGCGTCCGTGCCCCACGGTGAAGGCGAGTTTGCTGTCATCGCGCGCAATGAGGAAGATGATGAGCGGCACGAGCACGCAGGTGAACAGCCCGCCGACGTGTGCGCCCACAGCCAGCAGGGAGTTGGCGGTGTCGGGCAGGGTGCGCGCGGTGGCTTGGGGCGCTTCCAGCGCGGGCGCGGCGGTTTCGGCGGTGTTGGGGGTGGCGTCGTCGGTCATGGCGGTTCCTCCGAGGTGTGGGTGAATGGTGCCGGATATGTGGGGACGTGTTGGCGGCAAACAAGCAGCGTGCGTCATGCCTCGCTTTTGCGCTCGTCCAGCGCGGCGCGCACTTTGGCAAGCTGGCGGCGCGAAACGGGCAGTTCGTCATCCAGCCCGTGCAGGCGCACGGCCCAGCCTTCGCCTTCGCTGATGTCGCTGCTGCGCAGCAGGGCGCGGATGGCGCGGCGCGCGACGAGGGCGTTGCGGTGCACGCGCAGGAAGCGTTCGCCGTAGAGGGTTTCCAGTTGGTTGATGCTGCCGTCGAGCAGGTGGCGGGCGCTGGCGGTGCGCACGGTGATGTATTTGAGTTCGGCCTTGAAGTAGAGCACGTCGCGCACGGGCACGCGCAGCACATTGCCCCGGTCGTTGATGTGCAGCCACTGCTGCGCGTCGTCCTCGCTGGCAGGCGCGGGCGCGGGGGCAGGGCGGGCGCGCTGCACTTTGAGGAGCGCGGCTTGCAGGCGCTCGGCGCGCACGGGTTTGGTGAGGTAGTCGAGCGCTTCCAGTTCAAAGGCGTCTACGGCGTGTTCGCTATGCGCGGTGACGAAGATGACGGCGGGTGGCGCAGGCAACTGGCGCAGCGCGGCGGCGAGCGCCATGCCGCTCATGCCGGGCATGTGAATGTCGAGCAGGGCGGCGTCAAAACTGCCCGCACGCGCGTGGGCGAGCGCCTCCTCGCCGCTGGCGGCTTCCTGCACGTCGCCGATGGCGGGTTCGGTGCATTGCCCCAGCAGGCGGCGCAGGCGCGAGCGCGCCAGCGGCTCATCGTCAGCGAGGAGGATGTTCAGGCTCATGGCGGTGCTCCTTTTTCTTGCGTGGCTGTTCGGGCAGCGGCACTTCAATGCGCGCCTGATACACGCCCTTGACGAGCGCGGTGCGGAAGTCGCCCTGCAGGTCGTGCAGCAGGCGCAGGCGCTGGCGCACGTTGTCCAGCGCGATGCCGTGCCCGCGCCGCCCCTGGCCAGCGGGCACGGTGTTGGTGACTTTGATGAGCGCGCGCGAGCCGCGCCGCTGCGTGGAGATGCGCACGTCGGCGCCCTCGGCACTGGGTTCCACGCCGTGCTTGATGGCGTTTTCCACCAGTGGCTGCAGGATGAGCGTGGGCAGGCGTGCGGTGTTCACGCTGTCATCCAGCGCCCATTCCACGCGCAGCCGCTCGCCAAAGCGCACCTGCTCAATGTCCAGATAGCTGCGCGCGAGTTCCAGCTCCTCGCCCAGGGACGAACTGTCGCGCTGTTCGGAAAGCGCACGGCGGAACAGTTCCGACAAGTCTTCAAGCACGCGCTCGGCGCGCTCCGGCTCCTCGCCCACGAGCGCGATGGCGCTGTTGAGCGTGTTGAACAAAAAATGCGGGCGGATGCGCGACTGCAGTTCCGCCAATCGCGCTGTGGTCGCCGCCGGCGTGCGCCCGAGTACGCGCCACACCAAGGCGGAAACCAGACCAGCCGCCAGCAGCGCGCCGGTGCAGATGCTCGCCAGCCAAGGCGGATGGGCGTTGGCGCCGAGCAAGGCCAGCGCGCCGCATGCAAGCAGTCCCATCAGCGCGCCGAGCAGCAGCGCCGTGCCGATTTGCACGCTGTCTTCCATGCGCGCCAGCGGGGTTTTCAGCGCGCAGAGCGTCGCCAGCCATGCGAGCGTGGCGGGCAGCGCCACACTGGTGAGCGTGGCCAGGCGCACGAGCCACTCCAGCAAATCGTCGGCGCGGTACATCTGCGCCACCGCGAGCACCAGCTCCACGTACAGCACGGCGCGCAGTGCCACATCAGGCTGGCACACGTCAAACAGCAGCGCGCGCGGCGGCGGCGCTGCGGGGCGGGAAGGCGGCTCGGTGAAGGCCGATAGAATGCTTGAATCTTTCATGGCGCTCGGTCGGCCAGTGTAGAGCCGTCCGGCGCGTTTTTTTTTTGCATTCGTCAGCCCGCAGCTGCCGTTCGTCGGCGCGCATCGCGGGCGAGCAGCTTGCGGGGCACACATGACTGCCAGTCAACTTGAAAAAAAATCACAGGGCTGGTCCGCCCTGTTTGACGAACCCATGAGCGCGCTGGTGCAGCGCTATACCGCCAGCGTCTTTTTTGACCGCCGCATGGCGCAGGTGGACATCACCGGCAGCCTCGCGCACGCGAAGATGCTTGCGGCGCAGGGCATCATCAGCGCGCAGGATTTGGCCGACATCGAGCGCGGCATGGCGCAAATCCGCGCGGAAATTGAGGCGGGCAGCTTTGACTGGAAGCTGGAACTCGAAGACGTGCATCTGAACATCGAGGCGCGCCTGACGCAGCTTGTGGGCGACGCTGGCAAGCGCCTGCACACCGGGCGCAGCCGCAACGACCAGGTGGCGTGCGACATCCGCCTCTGGCTGCGCGGGGAAATTGATGCGATTGCCGCGCTGCTCGCTGAATTGCAGCAGGCGCTCGTGGACGTGGCGGCGGAACACGTTGAAACCATCATGCCCGGCATGACGCATCTGCAGGTCGCTCAGCCCGTGAGCTTCGCGCACCACCTGCTGGCGTATGTGGAAATGTTTGCGCGCGATGCCGAGCGCCTCGCCGACGCGCGCCGCCGCACCAACCGCTTGCCGCTGGGCGCAGCGGCGCTGGCGGGCACGACGTACGCGCTCGACCGCGAAATGGTGGCGCGCGAACTCGGCATGGAAGGCGTGTGCGCCAACAGCCTGGACGCCGTGAGCGACCGCGACTTCGCCATTGAATTTGCCGCCGCCGCCGCGCTCATCATGGTGCACACCAGCCGACTGAGTGAAGAACTCGTGCTATGGATGAGCCAGAACTTTGCCTACATCCGCATCGCTGACCGCTTCACCACCGGCAGCAGCATCATGCCGCAGAAGAAAAACCCCGACGTGCCCGAACTCGCGCGCGGCAAGGCGGGGCGCGTGGCCGGGCACCTCATGGCGCTGCTCATGCTGATGAAGGGGCAACCGCTGGCCTACAACAAGGACAACCAGGAGGACAAAGAGCCGCTCTTTGACTGCGCCGACACCCTGCGCGACACGCTGCGCATCTTCGTGGACATGATTGGCGGGCAGACCGACCCCGCCACCGGCAAAAAAAGCGGCGGCATCACCGTGAACGCCGACAACATGCTCGCCGCCGCGCAAAAGGGCTACGCCACCGCCACCGACTTGGCGGACTATCTGGTGAAAAAAGGGCTGCCTTTCCGCGACGCGCACGAAGCCGTCGCCCGCGCCGTGCATGAGGCGCAGAGCAGGGGCTGCGACCTCGCGGCGCTGCCGCTGGACGTGCTGCAGGGCTTTGACGCGCGCATAGAGGGCGATGTGTATGAAGCCGCCCTCACGCTGCCCGCCGCGCTCGCCGCGCGCCGCACCCTTGGCGGCACCGCGCCCGAACAGGTGCGCGCGCAGATTGCGCGGCATAGGGAGCGGTTGGCGGCGGCTTGATTGTGCGTATTGCCATGAACAGCCAAAAATCATCCCCTCACCCCCGCCGCCGCGCGCGTGTAGG
>JAFRYL010000083.1 GCA_017437605.1 Ottowia sp.
AGACGCACCAGGTTTAGGTCCTGACGCCGCAAGGTGTAGGGGTTCGAGTCCCCTCCCGCGCACCAAAGTATTGAAAAGATGTAACGGCACGAAGTGGCAGGAAACCGGCAAAAGCACAGAAGATGCGGCATTAAGATAGTTTGGCGCAGGCTTGCAAACGTTACAAGTTAGCGCGAAATGGGGTAGGTGCCCTGCTGCGATTCCGGTTCATTTCCGTTTCAGATTCCGGTTCTAGCCATACGGGGGTGGGCATGGCGTACATCAGGCAAACAAAGTCGGGCAGTTGGAGCGCAGAAGTTGCGCGCAAAGGCGTGCGTGAGACCCGCAACTTCGCCACCAAGACAGCGGCGCGTCTGTTGGCGCTGAAGCGCGAGGCAGAGATAGTGAAAGGCGCGGCGGGGGCGCTACCGCGCGTGACGTTGCGCGAAGCAGTGCAGCGGTATATGCGCGAGGCGGGCAAGGCTTAAGGAGGCAGCAAGTGTTCAGCCTGTTGGCAAAGAACACGGAGGGTCGGTAATGAAAGCGTCTGGAATCGAAAGGGAGCCGATGGCAATCGGGCGGGGTGCAGCGCAATCGGAGCCGGAGCATGTCGGCTGCACTAAATGTGCTTAGTGCAAAGGCCTTTAAGGGTAAGGGGCGCTGCCGCAACTGACGGTATCCGTAAAAAATCCCTCCATATATGGACAAACCACGCCAGCTATTCGCCCAGACTGAGCAGATAGCGGGCATAGGGTCGCTGCTGCGGCAGCACATCGTCAAGGCGCGCCCGCAGAATTTCGTAGGGCGGCTCCGTGTATTCCAGCAGTGACAGCGCCTCCTCGGCAACATCGGGGCGCGCGTCGCCACGGTCAGCTCCTGCAACGCCTTTTTCAGCGGTTCCGCCATGTCGCCCAAGTCGTTCCGGTAATACGGGCCCATGAACCAGTCTAGGCAATACAGCCGCCGCCGCACCGCCTCCACATCGGCGCCAAACAGCACGGCGCGCACTGCGCCTATGCCCGCGCGCACGATGTTTCGTTCCTCATCTGAATATGCGGTGTGTCCAGACATAGGGTATCTACTTGTCGCCGGCAACATGCGCCGGCAACCATGTGATATTGAATTAGGTATGTGGTGAGTAGCCTTTATTTTGCACCTGCATCGCGCAGCATGGAGGCAATGGCGGTGTGTTTGCCTTTTTGGGCAAGCGAGAGGGCGGTGCTGCCGTCCTTGCCGGTGACGTTGGGGTCAGCCCCTTTGTCAAGTAGCAGGTGAACCGTGTCGGCGTGGCCGTTCCACGCGGCGAACATGAGCGGCGTCCAGCCTTTTGTGTCGGCGGCATTGAGGTCGGCGCCGCGCTGCATGAGGCTGCGCACGAGCCGGAGGTCGCCCGCGCCGGCGGCAGACAGCAGCAGTTCGGTGGTGGGGCAGAGGACGTGTGGTGCTCTTGCCGCCACTTCGGAAGGTCTTTGTGCCGGTTGTTTTTGCCGCTGTCGAAGGTGGGCGCTGGGGCTTTTCCATGCTGCTTTGATTTGGGTATTTCATCGCCGGCTTACCTTGCCGGCAATGCTGCAATACCCACTGAAACAGTGCATATTCAGCGGTTTTCTGTCTTCAGGGAAAGAATCGCCCAAGTCTTCTTGCCGTTCCACATGTGCGGCTTGGCGGTGACGACAAAGGAGCCAACGGCGTTGTTCGGGTCGTCTTCCAGATAAATGTCGCCCGTCATGCGGACAATGTCGCCCTCACGCACAGCCCGCGTCACCTTGGCTTCACTGGCGAGTTCGCCGTCGGCTGCCTCAAAGTGGTAAAGCCTGCCGTCAAAATGACAGGAAAGCCAGCCCTCGCCGCTCGAAACGCTGCGGTGCTTCAGTTCAAGGTCAAAGTATTTCCTGACCGATTCGGCGACGAACTTCGCGTCCATGACCAGCGAGCCATGCTCGCAGCCCTTTTCCGCGCAGTGTTCAACGCGGTGCTTGAAGTTGTTGGTGTAGTTGTGCCGGATACCAAAGTAAATCAGCGCCGGATTGGGCGGGGCACTCCCGCTGCCCGTCATGTCAAAGTCAGGGAAGCCGACTTCCGTGAAATTGCTGACAAAGGTGCTCATGCGCTTCAAATCCGCCGCGCTGAAGGCGCCTGCGTCCTGCGCTGCCGGTTTTTTTGCGCTGCCGGTCTTTTTTTTCGCAGACTGTTTTTGCCTGAAGCGCATGCCGGGTTTCGCGTCCTCCGCATTGGGGGTCATCGTGCCCCAGTGGGTGAGGAGTTCCCGCTCCCGGCGCTCCAGCCGCAGAAGCTCCGCGCCGCGTTCGCCCCCGGAACCGGGACCCGCATCCGGCAAGGCTTCGCGGTACAGCAGGCGAACCGCCCGGGCGTCGCCCTGAACATCGGCCAAGATGCGCATCATCATGGAATGCCCGTCGCCCGTGAGCCACGCCTGACAGCGACCCTGCTCCTCGGCAATCCTGATTTGGTAGTCCCAGACCATGCGCATCTCGCCGCTCGGATGCTCCTCGGACTCAAACCATTCGTACTCGCCCTGCCAGCCGGGCGGACAGGCCGCCAGTGCGCTTGCGGTGCAAAAGGTGAGCGCCGCCAGCAACGCGGCGGCGTGTGTGGTGTGGTGCTTCATGGTGTTTTCTCCGATTTTGTGGATTTTGTGTGCGGCACTGTTTTGAACAGGGATTCGTGGTAGTCCACCAACTGCTTGATGATGGGGCGCATTGCCTCTATTTCACTTGGCTTTTTCGTTTCAATCGTGATGCGTTTTCTGCTGGCATATTCCATGTAGAGTTCAAGGGAGAGGCTGCCTGAATCCGGCTCGTTGTCGGCGGTCGTTTTTCTGCCCATGCCGTAATAACCCGCTTCATGGTTGCCGTAGTTGCCCGCGCGGTGGTCATAACGGCTGAAATCGTAATTTCGCACCAGGTCGGTGGCGGCAATGATGGCCGTGACCCGCGCGTAATAGTCCTGCGGGAACAGCATGAATGCTTTCTCGACGCTTTTTTCCGTGCGGCTGTCAAAGATTCGCCTGGAGAGCAGATAGGTTTCGCCGTCAATAGCCATCTCCCCGGGAACCTTGGTGCCGCCGTAGTCGGCAATCCTGCCGCTGTCCCTGAACGTGATGTCAAGGCGCGTGAGCTGCGAAGTTTCCTTTGGCGGGTACAGCGCCTCCTCACCTTTTTCTGCAAACCATGCGGCAAAGATGTCATAGAAATTTTCCGACCACTGCGCAAAGGGGTTGTTGTTGCTGGTGAAACGCAGCACCTCGCCCGATGCGTAGTCCACCTGCAGACTGCAGGGCTGCGCTTGCGGGGGAAGCCCGGCGGTGACTCTGTAGACGCCGTTTTCCTGCGCCAGCTTCCATTGTTCAATGACGGCCTGCAGCGCCGCGAGCAGTTTTGCATCCGCCGGGCGGCTGACGGCGGAAATTTCTTCGCTCGCGGTCAACACGCCAGCCGCGTCTTTTCTCACCTGAAAGCGGAATTGATGGCCGCCCTTTGCCGTCCAGCGGGTGCTCAGGTAAAAAACGGCCTCAAAGCCGGTGATGTCCCGGGATTTGATGGTTTTGGGCGCGCTGGGGTCTGAGCGGTCAGTGGTGCCGCCAGCAAGCCCCCCGCCACCTGCAAGCCCCAAGCCAGCCGGAAGCGGCTCGACGGCCAGCGTGGGTGCGCCAGCCAGCCCGAGGAATGTCAGCAGCGCGCTGCGGCGCGAAAAAGTGTGCCCCGTCATCACTCGTCTCCTTGTTGCAGAGCCAGTGTGCTTTGCAGCAGCGCCTTCATGCGCTCGAATTGCGGCAGGTGCGTTGCGCCGTCGCCGCCCTCTGGCTCGGCAACGACCAGCTTGCCGCTGCGGTAGTAGTAGCGCTGCTCCACGCGCCCTTTGTCAAAGCTGTCGTGGCGCGTGTAGAAAAACAGCGGCGCGCCAGCGTCGTCATAGAGGTATTCGCGGTAGAACGTGCGCGCGGCCACATTGAAGGTTTCGCGCGCCAGATAAAGCTGCCTGCGGACGTGCCCGGGTTCCTCCGTGGGCACCATGCGGAAGAACAGCTCCACCTTGTGCTGCGTCTGCCCCGCACCGGGCCGCATGTAGGTGGCCTGCAGCGTGGCTTCGTTTTTCGCCTGCGGCTCGCCCTGACCCTGCTTGATGGCGTCCTGCGCCTTGGCGTAGACCGCACGCACCTGAAAGATGTATTCCTGCTCCGGCGACGGTCGCAACTCCTGCTGCGCCAGCGCGCTTGCAGAGCAGAGGGCAAGCGCCGCCAGCAGCGCGGCGGCGCGGGTGGTGCGGTGCTTCATGCTGTGCTCCTTGTGGTGAAAAGTTGATACTCACATATTTGACATTGCATCGCCGGCTTATGAAGCCGGCGATGTATGTATACCCGTCATTTCCCCTCCTCGCCCTGTGTTCGCCCGAGCAGCTTTTTCAGCTCAATCACAAAGACGATGAGCGCTATCAACCATAGACCCCCTGCACCCCCGAAAAGCACCAAGCGGTCTATGAAGCCAACGTTTTTCGCAAGCACCCACTCGCCCTTGTCGTTCTTGTAGTAGTGGAGCTGTTCCTTCTCGGCAAAGCTTGGCTTTGAGAGCTTCGCGTTCTTGCTTTCTCCGCTGCCCTTGTAGGTGTGCGTCTCCCCCTGAAAGCTGTAGGTGTAGACGGGCGTGTACACGCATTCCACCTCCTTGTCGACCAAGTCGCAGGAGCTTGTTTCGACACTGGTCAGGCGCGCTGTGACTTCCTCGCGCTCCGTCGCGCGCAGGTAGACCATCTGCTCGCCCCAAAAACCGTAGATAGTCCCGGAAAGCACCAGCAGCGCAACGCCAGCGATGGCGATGCCGCGCCAACTGGGTTTCTTTGAATCTTTGCCGACCCCGGCAATCGCCTTGTGCACTTCATCGAACATCTCCTTGAATACACCGGCGGTTTCCTCCCAGGTGGACTGCTGTTGCTGGCCCAACATGGCCTGATGCCTTGCCCTTGACTCGCTGGCGATGGCTTCCCGCCTTGCCCTCGCCTCCTCTGGGGTTTCCTTCCTCCAGGTGGATTGCTGCCCCCCGCCGGGGGCGGAAAAGTCCGTGCGCTCCACGGCGGGCGCGGCGGCTTCCTGTTCCGCCTCGATGGGCGCGGGGGCAGCCTTGCCCCGTATGGCGCCCCAAATGGTGCGAATCCCCAGGAAAAACAGGGCGAAGAAGCCCCAAAACATCGCGACCGCCACCATCCCGACCATGGCGGACATGCCAGCCTTGGGCGCAAAGCCCATGCTCACGCCCCAGGCCGCGCCCAGCACCAGGACTGCCAGACACACGCGCCTCCAGTTGTGCTGGCGCGTATACGCGCCCAGAGTCATACCCAGGATAACCACCAGCATGCTCAACAGGAACTTCCATCCAGACTTGCGGCTTTTGGCGCCGACCTCCACGCCGCCCTCTGCATCGGTGGCGGCTGCTTCGGCTACGGCTGGTTTGGCGGCACTGGCGGGCGGCGCAGCGCCCTGCCCGGCGCTTGCCGCCGCAGCGCGCACACGCGCGGCGCTTTCCAGCGCCTTTTCGCTGGGCGTGAATTTGCCGACCACGGACGCGGGAACCAGCGCCAGCATGCCGTAGGCCACGCCACGGGAGGCGGCGCCTTCCTTGAAGAAGGGGCGCATCTCCTCATTGATGATGCGCTCGCCAAGCGCCTCGGTCAGCTTGCCCTCCACGCCACGGCCGGTTTCGATGCGAACCAGCTCTTCCTTCACGGCCACGAGCAGCAGCACGCCCTTGTCCTCGCCCTGCTTGCCAAACCCCCAGGCGTCGGCGGTTTTGGTGGTAAGGCTGTCCATGCTCTCGCCTTCAAGCGAGGGGACGATGAGCGCCGCAATCCGCACGCCATATTTCTGCTGCGCCTGCTGCAGGTAGTTGTTGAGCCTGTCCCTGGTGCCCTCTGACAACAGGCGCGCCTGGTCATTCACCGGCGCTTCAAGTCTGGGCACCTCCAGCGCATGCGCCGCCCCCAGGAAGAGCAGGCAGAGCGCCCAAAAAACCGCGAGCAATCGGGAAAGGCTGGGGTGTTTCACGGTGCGTACTCCTCGTAGCGTGATGCAGTTCACAAGCCCGCGTTTATAGACGCTGCGCCGCGCAAACGGGTGGATTGCGCATAATTTTGTATACCGATGATGCAGGCGTTTTATTTTAGGCGAATATTGCTGACGATACGTGGATACCCTATGCCATTGTCCGGGCAGTGCGCCAAAAAAGAATCCCCCTCGCCAGCTGCGCGTGGCGCCACGCGCAGCAGGGCGAGGGGGCTGGGGCGGCGGTGTTCAGTTCGTCGCGTTTTTATGAAGCCGGCAGCCACGAGAAAACATTGACAGTATTGGCATCGCACCGCCTCACCAGCTTCCCGAAGCACCGCCGCCGCCAAAGCGCCCGCCGCCGCCGCTGTAGCTGCTGCCACTGCTGCGGCTGCTGCCGTAGCCGCTGTCGTCGTCATCCCTGTCGCGGCTGGACGAGGGCGGCGGCTTGGACGGGGAGAGCGCCAGTATGGGGATGTAGACCAGGATTGGCCCCAAGAGCAGGCCGCAGAAGGCGAGGACGCCAAGCCACAGAAGACTGTCTCCCGGCTCGTAGCCGAAGAACACCATCGCGGCGATGGCCAGAACCGCACCCGCGAGGCAGAGTGGCAGCGCGTGCCGGTTTTCAATCTCGTCTAGGGCTTTTTCATTGCCCTTGGCCGCCAGCAGCTCGCGCCGTTTCGTCAGGTACGCGCCGATGCCCAAAAGCACGTTGGCGAATGTCAGACCCAGGCCGCAGTAGAAATTGCGCTCCTCCCTGTCCTTGATGCGCTGGGCAAAGGCCAGCGCCTGCGGGCTGGGCGCAAATTCGCCGCTTCGCACCACGCGCATCATGGCGGCGATGCCGCTCTCGACGCCTGCGGCGTAGTCGCCGAGCTTGAATGCGGGCGCAATTTCGTCGCGGATGATGCGGCCGCTGAGCAGGTCGGTGAGCTTGCCCTCCAGCCCCTGACCCACCTCAATGCGCAGCTTGCGGTCCTTGATGGCGATGAGGAGCAGCACGCCGTTGTTTTTGCCCTTTTTTCCCAGCCCTCAGCTTGAGGCCACGCGCAGGGAATAGTCCGCCAACTCCTCGTCTTCCAGCGACGGGATGGTGAGCACGGCAATCTGCGCGCCCGTTTCCTGCTGCAGCTCGAGCAGCTCGGCGTTCAGGCGGCTTTTGACCTCGGGCGCCAGCACGCTGGCGTGGTCGTTGACGGGTGCGGCCAGCGGCGGCACGTCCAGCGCAAGGGCGCGCCCGGCGGCCAGAAATGCCGCCGCCGTGAACAGCAGGGCGGTCAGCAGGAAACGTTTGAACGACATGGGCAATGCTCCTTTTATCGGTGGGTATATGTTCATCGCCAGCTTATAAAGCTGGCAGGCAGCGGTAATTGAATATGGTATACGTTGTTTACTGCGCTCGCTGGAAGATGCACTCCTTGCAGACCTGCTCCTTGGCGTCGTGCCAGTAGAGCGCGCCACCCTCGTGGCGCAGGGTGCCAGCGCCTTGGCTCCATCGCACGGTTTCCGTGGTTTTGCCGCCGCTCTGCGATTCGCGCTGCACGAGCGCGCCGTCGCTGTACGTGAGTTGCTGCTGCGCCTTGTCCCAGGCGCCGCTGAAGGTCCAGACGCTGTCCACGGCGGCGCCGCTGGCCCAGTTAACTTGCACTTTCACCTCGTCGCCGCTGGTGTGCGTGATGCTCATGTGGCAGCGCCCGCTGACTTGGTCGTCCCAGTTGCCTTGCAACGCGGCGGCGTCAAGGGAGGCTGGCGCGTCCGCAAGGGCAAAGCCGGGCGCCGCCGTGAGCGCGTAGCGGCTGTTGAAGGGGCGCCAGCAGTGCTGCTTGCCGCCACCCTCGGGCGAGGCACAGATTTCCAGCGCGCCGTCGTAGGTGCAGGCGCTGATGTTCAGCGTGTCGCCGCGCTTCATGGTGCTGCTGGTGGTGCTGCTGTAGGTGGGTTTGCCGTCGCCGCCCTCGTCGGCGATGGTGCGCTGCACGAGTGTGAGGGGGCGCTCGGCGCGCAGGGTGAAGTCGGCTTTGCCGCAACTGTCGCCGCGCTGCACGGCGCCGCCAGCAATGCTGACAAGGGTGCCTGTGCCCGGCGCGGCGGCAGGCAGGGCAAAGCCGGGGGCGAGCATGAGCGAGCCGTCGTTGCCGCTGTAGGCGGGCGTCCAGCAACGCTCTGCGCCGCCGCCCTCGGGTGTGGCGCAGATTTCCAGCGTGGGAATGCCTTCGCTGATGCAGGCGTTGATGGTTTGCGTGTCGCCACGCTTCATGGCGCTGCTGGTGCTGTTGCCGTAGCTGAACTTGCCGTCGTCGTTCAGGCCGGTGATGGCGCGCTGCACGAGGGTGAGCGGGCGCTCGGCGCGCAGGCTGAAGTCGGCCTCCTGCGCGCCGCAGCGGTTGCTGGCGCGCGGCGTGCCGCCGCCCACTGTGATGAGCGTTTCGGCCTGCTGTGCGGCAGCAGGCAAGGCAGCAAAGGCGCAGAGCGCGGCGGTCAGCAAAAAGCGTTTGGGGCGCATGGAGATTTCTCCTTTTTGGGTGGGTATGGCTTAGAAGCCGGCGACTTTGGCGATGATGGTGACATCGGCATCGGGCGCGGAGGTTCAGGAGATGCACACGTCGCCTGCGTTTTGCGTGGTGGAGGCAAGACTGCTGGCGTGGACAAGCGTGCCGTCAAAGGCGGGGGCAATGCTGTCAATGGAGGACATGGAGCCGCCGTCAGGAGTGCTTGTCATGCGTCGCCTCAAAGGAAAGCTGTTGGTGGATGTAAGGACGGCGCATTCTAATGCGTGAAATGGCGCACAGGCAGGAATGTTTTGCCCGTATACTGCTCATGCTTGTCATATATCGCCGGCATATTTTGCAGGCAATATCACCAATACCGCCGAACAACTGTGTTGCATGCAGGCTGCGCCGCGCGCGGCGCGGACGCACGGCAGATAATCCGGGCGCCAGCAGCAGCCTGCGCGCGCCAGCCTTAGCTTTCAAGGAGTTCTTTCCATGCAGCAGTCCGCGAAGTACCCCATTGGCCTTCAAGATTTCGGCGGAATCATCCGTGACGCTTACGTCTACGTTGACAAGACGGCGCTCATCTGGCAGCTCATCGGCGGCGGCAAGTACTACTTTTTGAGCCGCCCGAGGCGCTTTGGCAAGTCGCTGCTGCTGTCCACCATCAAGGCGTATTTCTCCGGCGAGCAGGAGTTGTTCAAGGGGCTTGCCATCACGGAAAAAACCGCCGAGTGGGTGAAGCACCCGGTGCTGCATCTGGATTTGGGCGGCAAGCAGTACCAGACCCCGGACGACCTCAAGGAACACCTGCACCTGCGCCTGCTGGAATGGGAGCGGCTCTATGGTGTCAACGAAGCGGAAAAAGCTGTGGAAAGCCGCTTCCGGGGCGTCATCCAGCGCGCGCACGAGCGCACCGGGCGGCAAGTCGTCATCCTTGTGGATGAATACGACAAACCCTTGCTGGAGAGCGCTGGCAATGAGGCGCTGCAGGAGCATTACCGCGCCACGCTGCGCGCCTTCTACTTCAACCTTAAAAGCTGCGACGCCTCCATCAAGTTCGCCCTGCTCACGGGCGTGACCAAGTTCAGCAAGTTGAGCGTGTTCAGCGACCTGAACAACCTCAAAGACATCTCCATGCGGCGCGAATACGCCGCCATTTGCGGCATCACCGAGGGCGAGCTGGAGAAGTACTTCGTCGCAGGCATAGCGGAACTGGCACGGAACAATGATTTGAGCGTGGAAGAAGCCCGCGCGCGGCTCAAAAAACAGTATGACGGCTACCTGTTTCACCCCGGGGCGGAACACGTCTACAACCCGTTCAGCCTGCTCAATGCCTTTGACAGTAAAGAGCTTGGCGACTACTGGTTTGCCAGCGGCACGCCGAGCTTTCTGGTGAACATGATGAAGCGCGAGGAAATTGATGTCGGAAACATTGGCGCCACCTTCATCCCCCCAGAGCAGCTCAATGCGCTGGACAGCCTCGCCAGCGACCCGCTGCCCATCCTCTACCAGAGCGGCTACCTCACCCTCGCATCTGTCCATCCAGTCACAGGCGATTACCAGCTCAAATTCCCCAATGCAGAAGTGGAACGCGGCTTTTTTGCCCTGCTGCTGCCGCTGTATGCGGGCAAGAGGGCAGCGCGAAGCAGCACCCTGCTGAACCACCTCATCACAGGGCTGGTGGAAGGCAAGCCCGAAGATGTCATGCGCGAACTGCAGGCGCTGCTGGCTGACATTCCCTACGAACAAGGCAAGCCACCCGAAGCCTATTTCCGCAACCTGCTCTTCATCATCTTCCGGCTCGTGGGCTTTTACTGCGAAGTGGAACACCCACTCGCCGGCGGGCGCTCTGACATGGTGATAAAGACCGACAAATACATCTACCTGCTGGAACTGAAAGTTGACCAAACGGCAGCCGCAGCCCTCGCACAAATAGAAGAAAAAGGCTACGCCGCGCCCTACGCCACGGACGCGCGCACACTGTTCAAAATAGGGCTGAATTTCAGCACCGCAGCCAAACAGATAGACGAGTGGCAGGTGGCGTAGCTGGAAAAGCGCTCCTCGCTGGTGAGTCCTGACGCAGCGGGCGTTCCTTGTATTTTGCAGCCGCGCGGATGTAGAAAAACTCATCCTCCAATGTGTCGGTTCCAGACAGAATCTCCATGTGGTGAGAGAAACTCAAGGTCAGAAATTCGTCTGCCGTGATGCTCAAGCCGCCTGACGCCTTCAGTTTGCGGCAACGCCTCTGAACCTCACCATAAATGGCTTCAAGTTGAGCCATCTCCAGGCGGGGCAATCCCCTTGCTCCAACCGCCTGCCAACCTCCCACCGTGTCCAAGCAGCACAGACAGGCTGCACGCTGTTGCCAACCGCCGACACGTCACATTGCTGACGGCAAGTTGCCCTTTTGTCGGTGGCTGTGGACAACTCGTGACGCAGGGCTGACAGCAACTTGCCCCTCTGTTGGAACAGGTGGCAATGTGGATAACTTCTGCCGTTTTGTCGGAACTGGAACTTGCCCTTTCGTCAAACCTGGCCGCGCCTCCCGCGCACCATACTTGCATAATAAGTATGTGGCTACCTGCTAAACTTGCCGGCGACGAATCAATACCCCATGATTTGCTTGTATTGAGGTGCAATGCGCCGAGGGGCATGCCTTGATACCTCAAGAAACCACATGTGATTGCCGGCTTAAGAAGCCGGCGACAAAAACATACCCACACATTTCAGTGCTGCAAGGTGCGTATTCTGGGCACAGCGCACGCATCAGAGGGGCAGGGCGCGTGCTGGCGCGAGCGGGTACACTTGCCCGTTTTGCCTGTGCGCCGCTGGCACAGCAGTTTTTTTCGCGTGCGCCCTGCGCGCGCCTACTTTGGAATTGAAGAACAAGAGAACACATCATGGCTGTCAACGTGGAAACGCTTGAAAAACTTGAACGCCGCATGACCCTGAGCCTGCCGCTGGACGGCGTGCAGGGCGAGATGCAAAAACGCCTGCGCCGCCTGGCGCGCACGCTCAAGATGGACGGTTTCCGTCCGGGCAAGGTGCCCATGAGCATCGTGGAGCAGCGCTATGGCCCCTCGGTGCGCTACGAGGTGATGAACGACATGGTGGGCGAAGCCTTCTACAAGGCGGCGCAGGAGGCGGGGCTGCGGCTGGCTGGCCGCCCCGACATCAGCGAAATTGATGGCGCCGCCGAAGGGGAAATGAACTTTGAAGCCAAGTTTGAAGTGCTGCCCGAAGTGGAGTTCGGCGCGCTCGGCGACGTGGAAGTGGAAAAAGTCGCCGTGGAAGTGGGGCAGGACGCCGTTGAGCGCACGCTCGACATTCTGCGCAACCAGCGCCGCACCTTCTCGCAGCGCGCCAAGGACGCCGCCGTGGAAGAGGGCGACCGCGTGAGCGTGGACTTTGAAGGCAAGATTGACGGCGAGCCATTTTCCGGCGGCAAGGCGGAGAACTTCTCCTTCATCGTGGGCGAAGGGCAGATGCTGAAAGAGTTTGATGACGCCGTGCGCGGCATGAAGCCGGGTGAGAGCAAAACCTTCCCGCTCACCTTCCCGCAGGATTACCACGGCACCGAAGTGGCGGGCAAAACGGCAGATTTCATGGTCACGGTGAAGAAAATTGAAGCCGCGCACCTGCCGGAAGTGGACGACGCCTTTGCCAAGTCGCTGGGCGTGAAGGACGCCACCGTGGAGGCGCTGCATGCCGATATTCGCAAAAACCTCGAGCGCGAAGTGGGGCTGCGCGTGAGCCAGCGCAACCGCCACAATGCGATTGAGGCGCTCGTTGCCAACGCCACACTGGATATTCCCAAAGCCAGCGTGCAGGCGGAAATGGAGCGCATGGTGGAAAACACCCGTGCGCAGCTGCGCGCGCAGGGCATCAAGGACGTGGAAAAAATCCCTGTGCCTGAAGATGTGCTGCGCCCCGAAGCCGAGCGCCGCGTGCGCGTCGGCCTGGTTGTTTCCGCGCTGGTGGAAAAAGAAAAACTGCGCGCCACGCCCGAACAGGTCAAGGCGCAGGTGGAGGAGCTGGCCGCCAGCTATGAAAAACCCGAGGAACTGGTGCGCTTCTATTACGCCGACCAGCGCCGCCTGGCGGAAGTGGAAGGCATCGTGATTGAAAACAACGTTGCCGATTATGTGTTTGCCCACGCCAAGGGCGTTGAGAAAAAACTCAGCTTTGACGAGCTGATGGGGCGTACGCCGCCGGCAGAGGAACAGGCGGCGGAGCAAGCCTGACGCAGTTTCCAGACGCATTTTCCGGAGTTTCCATGCACAAGCACGACAATACCCCGCGCAACCTTGGCCTGATTCCGATGGTGGTTGAGCAGTCCGGGCGCGGCGAACGCTCGTATGACATTTACTCGCGCCTGCTGAAAGAGCGCGTGGTCTTTCTTGTCGGTGAAGTCAACGACCAGACCGCCAATCTGGTCGTGGCGCAACTGCTGTTTCTGGAAAGCGAAAACCCGGACAAGGACATTTCGTTCTATATCAACTCCCCCGGCGGCAGCGTGAGCGCGGGCATGGCCATTTACGACACCATGCAGTTCATCAAGCCCGACGTGTCCACCATGTGCGTCGGGCTGGCCGCCAGCATGGGCGCCTTCCTGCTGGCCGCCGGCGCCAAGGGCAAGCGCCACTGCCTGCCCAACAGCAAGGTGATGATTCACCAGGTGCTGGGCGGCGCGCACGGGCAGGCGACCGATATTGAAATCCAGGCGCGCGATATTCTGCGCACCAAGGAACAGATGAACCGCATTCTGGCGGAGCGCACCGGCCAGCCGTATGAAAAAGTCGTCAACGACACCGAGCGCGACTACTACATGACGGCGCTGGAAGCGCAGGAATACGGCATCATTGACAGCGTCCTCAGCAAACGCGAATAAGGCGCGCAGCGCAGCATATCCACGTTTTTCACATTCATTCAGGCAGGCGGGGCACCCTACATGGCAGACCAGAAAGGCACGGACGGCGAAAAAACGCTGTGCTGCTCGTTTTGCGGCAAAAGCCAGCACGAAGTCAAGAAACTCATTGCCGGCACATCGTCCATCATCTGCGACGAGTGCATCGAGATGTGCAACGAGATTCTGCGCGAGGAGTCGCCAGAAGGCGCGGCGCAGGCGCCGGGTGACGCCAATGCCGACCTGCCCACACCCGCTGACATCAAGGCCAATCTGGACAATTACGTCATTGACCAGGAAAAAGCCAAACGCACGCTTGCCGTGGCGGTGTATAACCACTACAAGCGCCTGCGCCATCAGGAAGAAGCCGGTATTGGCGACGTGGAACTGGCCAAGAGCAATATCCTGCTGATTGGCCCCACGGGTTCCGGCAAAACGCTGCTGGCGCAAACGCTGGCGCGCCAGCTTGACGTGCCTTTTGTCATGGCCGACGCCACCACGCTCACCGAAGCCGGCTATGTGGGCGAGGACGTGGAAAACATTATCAGCAAGCTGCTGCAAAGCTGTGATTATGAAGTGGAGCGCGCGCAGCGCGGTATCGTCTATATTGACGAAATAGACAAGATTACGCGCAAGTCGGAAAATCCCAGCATCACGCGCGACGTTTCCGGCGAAGGCGTGCAGCAGGCGCTGCTCAAACTCATTGAAGGCACCACCGCCAGCGTGCCGCCGCAGGGCGGCAGAAAACACCCAAACCAGGATTTCATCCCGGTTGACACCACCAATATCCTCTTCATTTGCGGCGGCGCCTTTGACGGGCTGGAAAAAGTCATAGAGGCGCGCACTGAAGCCAGCGGCATCGGCTTTGGCGCCACCGTACGCAGCCGCGAAGAAAAACCGCTCAGCGAAACCTTTGCACAGGTTGAGCCGGAAGATTTGGTGAAGTACGGCCTGATTCCCGAGCTGGTGGGTCGCATGCCCGTCATCGCCACACTCACCGAATTGAGTGAAGACGCGATGGTGCGTATCCTCACCGAGCCGAAAAATGCGCTCGTCAAGCAGTTCACGCGCCTGCTGCAGATGGAAGACGTGCAGCTTGACATCACTCCGGCGGCGCTGCACGCCATTGCACGCAAGGCGCGCGAGCGCAAGACGGGCGCGCGCGGCCTGCGCTCCATTCTTGAGCAGGCGCTCATTGACACCATGTTTGACCTGCCCACCAGCAAGAACGTGGCGCGCGTCGTGGTGGACGAAAGCTGCATTGACGCCGCGCAGCCGCCGCAGCTCACCCTCCGCGAAGCGCCTGCCGCCGCCGCCCCGCAACCGGCGGAGGAAGTCAGCGCCAAAGCCGCCTGAAATTGGTGATACAACCGGCGCTGCAGCCCGGCAAGGCGGCGGCGCCTGCCGCTGCCGTGCGCCCTTGAAAAGCGGCGCTGCCGCAACCATGTTCCGGGGCTGATTTGCCCGAGGATTTTTCATGCCAAAAGCCACGCCACTGCCCGCCGAGCCGATTGACTTGCCCCTGCTGCCCCTGCGCGACGTAGTGGTGTTCCCCAACATGGTGATACCCCTGTTTGTCGGGCGCCAGCGCAGCATTCGCGCGCTGGAAGCGGCCATGACCGATGGGGGCGGTCGCATCATGCTGCTGGCGCAGAAAACCGCCACCGATGACGAGCCGAGCGAGCGCGACCTGTTTGACGTGGGCTGCGTCTCCAAACTGCTGCAGCTGCTCAAGCTGCCTGACGGCACCGTGAAAGTGCTGGTGGAAGGGCAGCAGCGCGCGCGCGTGGAAAGCGTGTTCACCGCCGGCGGATACACCGCCGCGCGTGCGGTGCCCGTCGCCCCGGCGCGCGAAACGGCGCGCCAGAGCACGGAAATTGAGGCGCTGCGCCGCGTGCTGCAGCAGCAGTTTGAGCAGTATGCCCACCTGCGGAAAATCGCGCCGGAAATCCTCGCCTCCATCACCGCCACGGAAGACGCCGGCGTGCTCGCTGACACCATCGCCGCGCACATGCCGCTGAAACTGGAAAGCAAGCAGACCGCGCTTGGGCTGGGCAAGGTGCGCGAGCGGCTGGAATTCATGCTCCGCGAGCTGGAGCGCGAAATTGACATTCTCAAGGTTGACCGCCGCATTCGCGGGCGCGTCAAGCAGCAGATGGAAAAAAACCAGCACGATTTCTATCTGAACGAGCAAATCAAGGCCATCCAGAAAGAGCTGGGCGAGGGTGAAGACGGCACCGACTTCAACGAAATCGCCAAAAGCATCAAATCAGCGCGCATGCCTGAAGAAGCGCGAAAAAAAGCCGAAAGCGAACTGAAAAAACTGCGCCTCATGTCGCCCATGTCCGCTGAGGCCGCCGTGGTACGCAACTATATTGACACGCTCACCGCACTGCCCTGGGCCAAGAAAACGCGCGTCACCAAAGACCTGTCGCAGGCGCAGGACGTGCTCAACGCCGACCACTACGGGCTGGAAAAAGTCAAGGAGCGCATTCTTGAATATCTCGCCGTGCAGCAGCGCGTGGACGACATGTCCAAACTCAAATCGCCCATTTTGTGCCTGGTCGGCCCGCCCGGCATCGGCAAAACCTCGCTCGGGCAATCCATCGCCAAAGCCACCGGGCGCAAGTACGTGCGCGTCGCGCTCGGCGGCGTGCGCGACGAGGCGGAAATCCGTGGGCACCGCCGCACCTACATCGGCGCCATGCCCGGCAAGGTGCTGCAAAGCCTCATTCGCGTCGGCACACGCAACCCGCTGTTTCTGTTTGACGAAATCGACAAACTCGGCACCGATTTTCGCGGCGACCCCGCCAGCGCGCTGCTGGAAGTGCTGGACCCGGAACAAAACCACAGCTTTGGCGACCATTACGTTGAGCTGGATTTTGACCTCTCCAGCGTCATGTTTGTCGCCACCAGCAACTCCATGGACATTCCGCCGGCGCTGCTTGACCGCATGGAAGTCATACGGCTGTCGGGCTACACCGAAGAAGAAAAAATCAACATCGCCACGCGCTACCTGCTGCCCAAGCAAATTGAAAGCAATGGTGTCAAGAAAAGCGAGCTGAAAGTCTCCGAAGACGCCATACGCGACATCGTCCGCTACTACACGCGCGAAGCGGGCGTGCGCGCGCTGGAGCGCGAACTTTCAAAAATCTGCCGCAAAACCGTCAAAGGCGTACAGCTTAGGCAACTCAAGGCGCCCGTGCGCGTCACGCCGGAAAACCTCACCGATTTTCTCGGCGTGCGCAAATTCAACTATGGCCGCGCCGAAGCGCAAAACCAGGTCGGGCAAGTCGTGGGGCTGGCGTGGACCGAAGCCGGCGGCGACCTCCTCACCATTGAAGCCGCCACCATGCCCGGCAAGGGCAACATTCAAAGCACCGGCCAGCTTGGTGAAGTGATGAAAGAGTCTGTGGAAGCCGCGCGCAGCGTTGTGCGCTCGCGCGCCCGCGCCCTTGGCATCAGCGACGAAGTCTTTGAAAAGCAGGACATCCACATCCATGTGCCCGACGGCGCCACCCCCAAAGACGGCCCCAGCGCCGGCGCCGCCATGGTCACGGCGATGGTCTCGGCGCTCACCGGCATCGCCGTGCGCGCCGACGTCGCCATGACCGGCGAAATCACCCTGCGCGGCGAAATCACCGAAATCGGCGGACTGAAAGAAAAGCTGCTCGCCGCGCTGCGCGGCGGCATCGGCACCGTCCTCATTCCCGAAGAAAACCTCAAAGACCTGCAGGAAATCCCCGACAACGCCAAAGCCGGGCTGAACATCATCCCCGTCAGGTGGATAGACAAAGTGCTGGACATCGCCTTGGAGCGCCAGCCCATACCGCTCGCCACCGACGACGGCGCCCCCCTGCCGCTGCCAGCAACGCCCAAACGCACCGCGCGCCGCGCCCCCACGCGGCACTGAGCGCCTGTCGGCAAAGTGCAACGGGGCAGACGCGCCGCGTGCGGGAGGGTGCAGGAAAACCGTGCTACAATCCGCCGCTTCACGCAACGCGGGAATAGCTCAGTTGGTAGAGCGCAACCTTGCCAAGGTTGAGGTCGCGAGTTCGAGACTCGTTTCCCGCTCCAGACATCTCGGAAAGGGAAGCAGCCGCTTCCCTTTTTTTGCCCCACACGGCGCGGTAGCAAAGCGGTTATGCAGCGGATTGCAAATCCGCCTAGGCCGGTTCGACTCCGACCCGCGCCTCCATCTTCTTTCCCTGCGAACAGCGCCCCGACGGGCGCATTTTTTTGCCCGCCGCAGCCTGAAATTGATGGGTATTGATTGCTTGCCGGCAACATAAGCCGACGATGAAACATATTTTGCAACAGTATCTTGTACTGGAACCCTCGTGTCCGCCCGCGTATGCACGCACGGCAGCCTTCCCGAAAGCGCGGAAAACCCGTAGAATGCGCCGCATGTTCACCGTCATTGAACTGCCCACCTTCCAGCGCCAGGCCGCCGCCATATGGAGCGACGACGAGCGCCACGCATTCATTGACTGGATAGCCTGCAACCCGCTCGCTGGCGACGTCATTCCCGGTGCCGCCGGTGCGCGCAAAGTGCGCTGGAGCGCCAGCGGACGCGGCAAACGCGGCGGCGCCCGCATCATCTACTTCAACTATCTGGAAGACGGCTGCATCGAACTGTTTGCCATCTACCCCAAGAACGAACGCGAAAACCTGCCCGCCGCCACCATCAAAAAAGGACGCAAACCATGAGCCGCAACTTTGACATTGAAAAAGTCGCCGCCGCCATCGAAGCCGACATGGGCGAGGCTTTGCCCGATCTTCGTCAGGCGCTTGCCGAAGTGCAGCGCGGCCCTGACGTCCGCGCGCGCACCAGCACACCCGCGCAAATCCTGCTGCGCCGCACGCGCGCCCAGCTTGGACTGACGCAAGCGCAATTCGCCCGCCGCATCGCCACCCCCACCGCCACCCTGCGCGACTGGGAACAAGGGCGCTTTGTCCCGCCCGGCGGCATCCTCTGCCTGCTGCGCCTGCTCTGCACCCATCCTGAACTTGCCAGCGAGCTGCCCGCTGCAGCCTGAGTTTGATGGGTATTGATTGCTTGCCGGCAACATAAGCCGGCGATTGAAGTTATTTTGTGAAGGTATGTCGTGGAGTGAAGGGAAACAGCCGCGCAGAAAAGACGAACGCCGGCTGAGAGCCGGCGTTCCATTTGGTGCATCTATCTTTTCAGCGTGTTAGCGGACAGAGCACAAATCCCAGTGCATGAGATGCGAGCAAGTATAGCGCGCGCCGCAAGGCGGGGCGCACGCGCTACATTTGCGGCTTTTGTCACGCACACGAAAGGGGCGGCAACATGCCGAAGAAGCCGAAGAAAACGCTGCGCTGGCGTCTGGCGTTGGACTTGGGAACCACTTCGCTGGGCTGGGCGATGCTGCGCCTTGGCAAGGACGGGCAGCCGTGTGGCATCGTGCGCGCGGGCGTGCGCATCTTTAGCGATGGGCGCAACCCGAAAGACGGCTCCTCGCTTGCCGTCACGCGCCGCGCTGCCCGCGCCATGCGCCGCCGCCGCGACCGCCTGCTGCGGCGTAAAGCGCGCATGATGCAGCAGCTCATTGACTTTGGCTTTTTCCCGCAAGATGCCGTCGAGCGCAAGCGGCTGGAACTACTCAACCCCTATGAACTGCGCGCCTGTGGGCTGGAAGCGGCACTCACGCCCGGCGAATTTGCCGCGCGCTGTTCCACATCAACCAGCGGCGCGGCTTCAAGAGCAACCGGCGCACAGACAAGGGTACCGAGGAAAAAGAAGCTGGCGCGCTCAAAGCTGCCATCAAGGAGTTGCGCGAGCGCATGGCGCAGGAAGGCGCGCGCACTGTGGGCGAATGGCTCTGGCGGCGCTGCCAGAAAAAGCAGAGCGTGCGCGCCCGCTACCACGAGGAACGGCAGGCGAAAGAGGATGGCAAAACGCGCCTGCACAAGTACTACGACCTCTACATTGACCGGCAGATGATTGCCGACGAGTTTGACGCGCTCTGGGCAAGGCAGGCGGCGCTGAGTCCCGCCATGTTCACGGAGGACAAGAGGGCAGCGCTGCGCGACACCCTGCTGCACCAGCGCCCGCTGCGGCCGGTGGATCCGGGGCGCTGCACCCTGCTGCCTGATGAAAAGCGCGCGCCCGTGGCGCTGCCCTGCGCGCAGCGTTTTCGCATCCTGCAGGAAGTCAACCACCTGCGCGTGAGTGGCGCCGACATGCAGGAGCGGCCACTCACCCCCACGCAGCGCGACACGCTCGCTGACATGCTTGAAAAGAAGGGCAAAGTCAGCTTCAGCAGCATGAAGAAGGCGCTCAAGCTCGGCGGCGCGGTGCAATTCAATCTGGAAAGCGCCCGCCGCGACGGGCTGGAAGGCAACGCCACCACCAAAGTCCTTGCCAGTGACAAATGCTTTGGTGCGCGCTGGCATGAGTTCACCCTTGACCAGCAGGACGACATCACCATGCGCCTGCTCGCAGATGAAAACGAGGAGGCGCTGTGCCAGTGGCTGCGCGAAAAAACCGGCGTGGACGACGAGCACGCCCGTGCCATCTGCGACGCGCCCTTGAAAAGCGGCTACGGCAGGCTCAGCCGCGCCGCCTTGCTGCGCATCGTGCCCAAGCTGCAGGAATCTGAGCGCGGCGGGGACGGCGCCCTGCGCCCGCGCACTTATGACGAAGCCGTGCGCGCCGCCGGTTTTGAAAGCCACAGCGTTGTGGACGCTTTTGACTTTGACCACGCTGCCGGCGACGTGCAGGAGCTGGTGAACAACGAAACCGGCGAAATCACGCGCGTGCTGCGCGCCCTGCCATATTACGGACGCGTGCTGCACCGGCATGTGGCGTTTGGCAGCGGCAACCCGCAGGACAACGAAGAAAAACGCTACGGAAAAATCGCCAACCCTACCGTGCACATCGGCTTGAACCAAACACGCAAAGTCGTCAACGCCTTGGTGCAGCGTTACGGACACCCGGCGGAAATCGTCGTGGAAGTGGCGCGCGAGCTGAAACAAAGCCGCGAAGAAAAAGAGCGTGTGCAAAGGCAGCAGACTGAAAACCAGAAACGCAATGAACGTATCCGCAGCGACATTGCTAAAACTCTTGGCATCAGCGAAAACGCAGTATCTCGAGATGACATCCAGAAATGGATAATGTGGGAAGAACTGAACGAAAAAAATGCGCTCGACCGCCGCTGCCCCTACAGTGGCGCGCAAATCAGCGCCGAAATGCTGTTGAGCGATGCTGTTGAAGTTGAGCACATTCTTCCCTTCTCGCGCACACTGGACAACTCGCTGAATAACCGCACCGTGTGTATCCGCGCCGCCAACCGCATCAAGGGCAACCGCACCCCGTGGGAGGCGCGCGAAGACTTCGCGCGCCAAGGCTGGAAACATGAAGACATGCTCCAGCGTGCCGCCAACATGCCGCCGGGCAAGCGTTGGCGTTTTGCCGAAGGCGCCTACCAGCGCTGGCTGCGTGAAGACCAGGACTTTCTGGCGCGCGCCTTGAACGACACACGCTACCTCTCGCGCCTTGCGCGGCTTTACCTGCAACCCGTGTGCTCCGGCGCCGGAGCCGTGCGCGTCATTCCTGGGCAAATGACGGCGCTGCTGCGCGCCAAATTCGGGCTGAACAATGTGCTCAGCCTTGAAGGGGAGAAAAACCGCAACGACCATCGCCACCATGCGGTGGATGCCTGCGTGATTGGCGTCACCGACCAAGGGCTGCTGCAGCGCTTTGCCCGCGCCAGTGCCAGCGCGCGCGAAAAAGCGCTGGACCGTCTTGTGGAAACCATGCCGCTGCCGTGGGAGGGCTACTACCAGAGCGTGCAGCGCGCCGTGGGCGCCATCTGGGTCAGCCACAAACCCGACCACAGCCACGAAGGGCAAATGCTGGAAGATACCTCCTATGGCTTCCACGGTGCCAAAGCCATCACCAGCAAAATCGGTGCAGGTGGCGCGCGCGAGCGCACGGAAAAAGAGCGTGATGCCGTTGTTCCCATCGCCAACCAGAAAGCGCCGCACGCCACCAACCGCCCGTGGCACGGCTCCGCGCACTACCAGCAGGGCACGGAATACAAAGGCTACCAGGGCGGCAGCAACTGGTGCATGGAAATCGTGCGCGATGAAAGAGGCAGGTGGAAAGGCGAAATCATCTCCACCTTCCAGGCGTACCAGTTGGCGCGCAACCTTGCTGCGGCATATCGTGCCAGACATGGAAAAAACGCCAAGGTGCCGCCATTGGCGGAACTCGTGAGCCAAACGCATGCTGCAAGCGGCAAGCCGCTCGTTATGCGTTTGATGAAAGGCGACATGGTGCGAATGGTGCTGGATGACGGAGCCGAATCAGTAATGCGGCTTTATGGAATCAAGAGTAATGGACAGCTTATTCTTGCTCCGCACGAACAAGCCAATGTGTCTGCCCGCAGTCTCGATAAAACAGACGGTTTCGCTTACACAACCAAAACTGCAGGCGCTTTTCAGAAAGCCAAAGGCCGCCGCGTGAGCATTTCGCCCGTTGGGAAACTTCACGACCCGGGGTTCAAAAACTGAAATCCCGCTTTTCCCATGATTGGCCGCATAGTAGAAATCGCTGACGACCAGCGGCACCTCTCTGCCTTGCGCGGTTTCATGCTCGTGCACAGCACCGAGGGCGAGCGCGCCGAGCTTGGTCGCGTGCCGCTGGACGACATCGCCGCCGTCATCGCCAACGCGCACGGCATCAGTTACACCAACAACCTGCTCGTTGCCCTCGCCGAGCGCGGCGCGCCCTTTGTGCTCTGCGCCGCCAACCACAACGCCGTGGGCATGTTGCTGGCGCTGGACGGCAACGGCCTGCAGGCGCAGCGCATTGAGGCGCAAATTGCCGCGCGCCTGCCTACGCACAAACGCATGTGGGCGGCCATCGTCAAATCAAAGCTGGAGCAACAGGCGGCGGTGCTGCAAGCGGCGGGCGCCCCAAGTGCGCCCCTTGCTGCGCTGGTGCGCAAGGTCAAGAGCGGTGACGCCGGCAATGTGGAAGGGCAGGGCGCCCGTCGCTACTGGACGCTGCTCTTTGGCGAAGGCTTCCGGCGCGAGCGCGGCGCTGGCGGCGTGAACGCCATGCTCAACTACGGCTACACCGTGCTGCGCGCAGCCACGGCGCGCGCCATCGTCGCCGCCGGGCTGCATCCAAGCATCGGCCTGCACCACAGCAACGATGCCAACGCCATGCGCCTGGCCGATGACCTGATAGAGCCGTTCCGCCCCATCGTGGATTTGAAAGTCTGGCAATTGCAGCGCGCGGGCGAGGCGCAGGTCACACCCGCTGTCAAACGTGCGCTGGTGCAGTGCCTCTACGCCGACATGCACACCAGTGCTGGCGCCACGCCCGTGATGGTGTGCATGCAAAAGCTCGCCGTCTCGCTGGCGCAGGTGTATCTGGGCGAGCGCCGCGAGCTGGAACTGCCCCTGCCCGGCCTGCCGCTGGATTTAACCCAAGTGTGACGCCCGCGCCATGCTCAGCGGCTACCGGCTCATGTGGATGATGGTGATGTTTGACCTGCCCGTGCTTGAAAAACAGGAGCGCAAGGCGGCAGCGGACTTCCGCAAGGCGCTGCTCGACATGGGCTTTGAGATGTGCCAGTTCAGCGTCTACGCGCGCTTTTGCAGCAGCCACAGCCAGTTTGACACCTACCTCAAGCGGGTTGAAGGCATACTTCCCGCTGGTGGCAAAGTCAGCGTGCTGCAGTTCACCGACAAGCAGTACGAGCGCGTCGTCACCTTCCACCGCGCCGCACGCCAGCCCGCGATGGAACCGCCTGAACAATTCGAGCTTTTCTGACCAGCCCATACTCCCGCCGCCCATGCTTTTCCGCCCCTGCAGACAGCAAAAAGCCGTTGTAAAACAACGGCTTAGTGTGGTTGGATTCTAACGCACTGGGATTTGTGCTCTGGCCGGAACTAAAGTGCTGCACGTTTGCAGCGTGCGTAT
>JAFRYL010000084.1 GCA_017437605.1 Ottowia sp.
CCGCGAGCAGCGCCGCCGCTGCCCCGGCAGCCACCTTGCCCATGCCGCTGGTTGCCAGCGCCAGCTCGTGCCCGTGCCAGCGCCCAAGCCAGAACTGCTGCGCCCCAAGTGCGCGCTGCTGCACGCCGGAGACGGCGGCGAGCACGCCTTCCAGCTCCTGCGGGATGGCGGCGATGATGGCGGTGCGGGGAGTGTTGGTCATGGCGCTTCCTCGGTGAAAAAAGGCTCGCATTGTGCGTGAAGGCGCGCCACAATGACGGCGGGCGCGCGTACCCGGTGCGTCCGCAGCTTCATCCTCACACAACAAGGAACATCGCCATGCCCTACAAACGCATCCTCGTGACCACTGATGGCTCGCCCCTGTCGGAAAAGGCCGTGAGCCACGCCGTTGATTTGGCCGCGTCCATGGACGCCGAGCTGTTTGTGCTGAAAGTGCTGCCGTGCTATCCGCAGTACTACTTTGAAGGCTCCATCGCGCTGCCTACATCGGAAATCGAGCGCATTGAAAAGCACTGGGCCGAAGAGGGCGAGGCGATTGTGGAGGCGGCGAAAAAAACCGCCGAGGAGCGCGGCGTCACCGTTTCCACCGTGCTCACGCGCGCGGAGGTGGTGTCCAACGCCATCATTGAAACCGCCAAGGCGCGGAATGTGGACCTGATAGTGATGGCCTCGCACGGGCGCAAGGGCATGGAGCGCCTGCTGCTGGGCAGCGAGACGCAGCAGGTGCTGGTACACGCCAAGATTCCCGTGCTGGTGCTGCGCTGAAACCAACATCCCCTCGCCCCCGCCGTGCGTCAGCACGGACAGGGGGAGAGGGTGCAGGGTGAGGGGGCAAAAACAGCGTGTATTGTGTGGTTGCCGGCGGAAATTGCCGGCAATGCCACATATCAATCAAGGGTATATGCTTTGAATGGCGCACGCCGCGCTGCTGCCGCAGCACGGCGCACCCCCACCCCGCCCTCCCCCTCCGTCGAGCCGCTTCGCGGCACGCGAAGGAGAGGGGATGTTCTTTTTTTGTGCGCAGCTCGCGCGCATAAAAAAACCCGCCACGCGGCGGGTTTTTTTATGGGTGGCGCGCGTTCAGGCGTTTTGCTCCGGGGCGCTTTCGCCCTCTTCTGCAGCGGGCGCGGGCAGCGCGTCCACGGTCGCTTTGCGCTGCTCGTTCAGGCCGATTTCCAGCCGGTCCACGCGCCCTTGCAGCGCGTCGCCCAGCTCGCGCAGGGCGGCGAGCACCTGTGCGCCCGATTCGGGGCCTTCGCGCAGCCCCATTTCCAGACGGTCAATGCGCGCGAGCAGCTCCGTGCCGTTGGTGGTGAAGGCTTCGGACAGGCGCGCTGTTTCGTTGTCAAGGTGCGCGCGCAGCTCGGTGAAGCGCGAGGCTTCGGCCTTGTCCGCCAGCTCGCGCTGCGCGGCCATTTCCTTGGTGTGGCGGCGCGTTTCCAGCAGCACCGCGCCCTGCGTGTAGGCAAGCACGGAGATGAAGGCGATGGCGAGCACGCCCATCAGCCCCAGCAGCACCACGCCAAGGGGCGCGTCCACTTCCGTGAACAGCAGGTTCAGGTGCGCCGGCGCAGTCATGGCCGACCAGTTGACGGCGATGAAGGTGACGATGATGGCGCCGAGGATGAGCAAAAACAGGGAACGCAAAGACATGGTGAAAGGCTTCCTTTCTGGCTCTTGTGTCAGGACAGTGCGAGTGTAGCCATGCCGTCAAAACTGCGGCGTGCGTTTTTGCAAAAACGCCTGAATGCCCTCGCGGTGTTCGGCGCTGGCTGCCCAGGCGTAGGCGCCGTTGGTGTCCAGCGCCTGCGCCGCTGCCACTTCGCGCAGCGTGCGCTTGTTCAGCCGCGCGGCCTGCGGCGCAAAAGCAGCGATGCGCTCGGCCAGCTCCTGCGCCGCCTGTTGCACTTCACCCGCCGGCGCCAGCCGCTGCACAAAACCGAGCGCATGCACGCGCGCTGCCGGCAGCACGGCGGCGGCCAGCAGCATTTCGCGCACCACGGCGTCGCCCGCTGCGCGCTGCACAAGCTGCATCTCGCGCGGCGCCATCGGAAAGCCCAGTTTGGCAATGGGCGCGCCAAAGCGCGCATCCTGGGCGGCGATGCGTATGTCGCAGCAGCACGCCATCTCCACGCCCGCGCCCATGCAGTTGCCCTCTATGGCGGCGACGATGGGCACGTCGCACTCCAGCATGGCGTGCAGGCCGCCCCACACCTCGTCCTCGTGAAACTCGCGCAGGCTCGCCTCGGCAAAGCGGAACGACGGATATTCCGCAATATCGCCGCCGGCGCAAAAGTGCCCGTCCGCCCCGCGCAGCAGCACGCAGCGCGCAGCGCCCTGCTGAATTTCCTCAAACACCGCACGCAGGCGCCGCCACATGGCGCGCTTCATGGCGTTGAATTTGCCCGCGTTCTCTATCGTGACGATGGCAAGGCGACCCTCGCCCTGCAATTCAATGTCCGGCATGCTCAAACCTCCCCTTTGCGCCCAGCACCATCAGCGCCGCACCCGCCGCCATCATGGGCAGGCACAGCCACTGCCCCATGGACAGCCCAAGCCCCAGCAGCCCCAGATGCGCGTCCGGCTCGCGGAAAAACTCCACCACAAAGCGCAGCACGCCATAGCCCAGCAGCCCTGCGCCCGCCACCTGCCCTGTGCGGCGCGGGCGGCGCGCGTAGAGCCACAGCAGCACAAACAGCAGCAGCCCCTCCAGCGCGAACTGATACAGCTGCGACGGGTGGCGCGGCGGATTGCTGCCATCGGGCAGCACGGCGCCCGGAAACACCATCGCCCACGGCACCTCGGCGCCCGCCACACGCCCCCACAGCTCGCCATTGATGAAATTGCCCAGCCGCCCAGCCGCCAGCCCCGTGGGCACGCAGGGACCGATGAAATCAAGCACCTGCAGCCACGTCCTGCCGTGCTTGCGCGCCCAGAGCAACATTGCCGCCATCACGCCGAGCAGCCCGCCGTGAAAGCTCATGCCCCCTTCCCACACCGCCAGCACTTTCAGCGGGTGCGCGAGGTAAAACGACGGCTGGTAAAAGAGGCAGTAGCCCAGCCGCCCGCCCAGCACCACGCCGAGCACGCCCCAGAACAGGAGGTCCTCCACACTCTCGCGCGTCCAGGGCGGCGTGGCGCTGGCAAACGGCTCGTGCCGCAGGCGCAGCCGCGCCAGCAGCCAGAACAGCGCAAACGCCAGCAGGTACATCAGTCCGTACCAGTGCACGGCCAGCGGGCCGATGCGCACGGCCACAGGGTCAATCATCGGAGGGGAAAACATGGGGCGCGATTGTGCCCGGCGACAGAAAACATTTCTTCCCCTCGCCCCCGCGCGTGCGAAGCACGCTGCAGATGGCATGGACGCCTCCACCTCTTGCCGCCGCCGCTTTTAGGTGTGCTGCGGCAGCATCGACCGCTCCCAGTGCTTTTGAACCAAGGAGACACCGCCATGCACTCTGCCGCCGCAACCTCGCTGCCCATCGTCGCCATTGACCTTAACCAAGAATGTGTTTCAGCTTTACTTCATCGGCGCCGATGGCAAACCCGTCACCGCCGCATCACGCACGCCAAGCTGCTGGATTTCTTCACCAACCGCTCCAAGTCGCTCGTGGCGATGGAGGCGTGCGGCAGCGCGCACTATTGGGCAAGGGTGCTGATGGCGCTCGGCCATGAGGTGCGACTGTTGCCCGCGCAGCGTGTCAAATCCTTTGTGCAGCGCGACAAGACCGACGCCAAGGATGCCCACGCCATCTGTGTTGCCTGCCAGCAGCCGCACATCAAGAGCGTGCCCGTCAAGAGCCAGCAGCAGCAAGCGTGGCTAATGCTGCACCGCCGCCGCGAGCAGCTCAAAAAGCAGCGCATCATGTTCAGCAACGCTGTGCGAGGGCATCTGTCGGAGTTTGGCATCGTGCTGCCCGAGGGCTTTGAGAGGCTGTGCCGCACCCTGCCTGATGCGCTGGTGCGTGTCGAAGAGGCTGGCGTGCCTCGGGAAGTCATTGAAGGCGTGCAGTGCGACATGCAGCTCATTGCCCATTTGCAGCAGGAAATTGAGCGCATTGAGCGCAAGCTCGCTGTCATCTGCAAGCAAAGCCAGCTCATGCTGCTGCTCATGGGCATCCCCGGCATCGGCTCCATCACTGCCTCGGCCATCGTTGCCAGCGCGCCTGAAATGCTGCACTTTGCCAGCGCGCGGCAGTTCGTCTCTTGGCTTGGGCTGGCGCCTGCGCAAACAGGCACGGGCGGCAAAACGCGTCAGTTGGGGCTATCCAAGCGCGGCAACAGTTACCTGCGCTGCCTGCTCATGCACTGCGCGCGCTCACTGGCGCAGCACCCCGAGCGCAGCCGCTGGCTGACAGAACTCATGCAGCGGCGCCCGCGCAACGTGGCTGTTGCGGCGTTGGCGGGCAAACTCGCACGCACCATTTGGGCGGTGCTCACGCGCGGCGAGCCATTTGCGGCAAACAAATGGAACCCGTGCGAAGGCGCGGCTGCTGCTGCCTGAGCGCCGCACGGCGCATTTGAATACCACCAGACAAACCCCACCCGATAACCCTGAAAGCCTTTTACAGAAAACCGTTTCAAGGAGCGCATGAAAGAAGCAGCGTGATGGGACAAGCAGGCAAAGCCTAGGCGCAGACACTCCGCTCTCCCCCGTGAGCATCAAGCCCGCCATGCAGATTGGAACTGCACCCGCGAATGCCACCATGGCCAGCAGGCCGAGCGCCTGCACAAACAGGCCGGATGTAAGACTGCAAGCCCCGCTTTGCACCATCACAACGCCGACACTTGCACTCCCGGAGGCGTCCATGGAAGGGGGGAGAGGGTAGGGTGAGGGGAAACGCCCGCGCAGCGGGCGCATTTCTTTTTGCCTAGAGCGTGAACAATTCGTCGCAGCGGCGGCGTTCGCGCCGCATCTTGTAGCGCCACACGCCGCTGCCTTCCACGCTCATGGGGCCAAAGGCGGCGATGGCTTCGCCGCCGCCGCTGTCGAGCAGGTGCAGCCATTCGCTGCTGCGCGGCATGGCGCGCAGTTGCCCGCCATCGAGCGCGCAGCGCATGTTCGCTTCCAGTGTGGCGCCGATTTCCAGCGGCGCGTCTTCGGGCACGACGAAGATTTGCCGGTGGCTTTCGCTTTGCAGCCGCTCGTTGAGCACGAGGAAGCCCTCTTCATCGCACTGCACGCCGCCCTCGGCGAGCCAGTGTGGTTGCGGCGCGGCCAGCGCAAACAGCGGTGCGTCGCACATGAGCACGCCGCCGCCGGACAGATGCACCGCGCCGTTGTCAATACGCACGCAGTGCTCGGGCAGCACGGTGATGTTGAGCGCGCGCAGGCGCGCGAGCACGCGCCGGCGCAGCGCGGGCGGGTGGTCGGCGAGCAGCGCACCATCGCCCGCCACGAGCGTGACGCCGCCGCCGCGCAACTGCGAAAGCACAGAGGTGAGCGCCATCGCCAGCTCCACGGTCAGCGCGTCGTTGCCAATCAGCGCAAATTGCACCGGGCGCGCCTGCGCCATCGCCTGCACCTGCGGCCAGAGCTGCAGGAAGGAGGCGTAGGGGCGCACGAACATGGCGTTTTGCCGCGCGCCGGGGATGTAGTGCTCGATGAGGTCGCGCTCAAACGCTGGCTCTTCGTTGACGCAGAGCACGTCGTAGTGCAGCGCGTCGCCACTGGACAGCTGCACGCGCCGCCCGGCGGCGTCCAGCGCCACGACGCGCCCGGGCGCGAAGGTGGCACCGCTCAACTCAACGAGGGTGTCAATGGGGCGGCAGAGCGTGCCGATGTCGCACTGCCCGCTGATGTAGGCGGGCAGCAGCGCGGGCACGATGTAGTACGGCTGCGGCGCCACGAGCGTCAGGCGCAGGTTGGCGGCGCCGTGCTGCGCCAGCGCGCGCATAAGCTGCAGGTGTGCGCGCCCGGCGCCGACGAGCACGAGATGCTTGCTGGAAGGATTCGCCATCATGGGGGCAAGTGTAGCGGTCAGGACGGGGCGCCCGCGCCGGTGAGGGCCTGGGCGAATTCGCGCGCGTCAAAGGTCTGCAGGTCTTGCAGCCCCTCGCCCACGCCGATGAAATACACAGGCAGCGCCGGCATGGGCGCGCCCTGCGCGTCGCAGCGCGTGGCGCACCAGCGCGCAATGGCACAAAGCGCGCCACCGCGTGCGGTGCCGTCAAGTTTGGTGACGATGAGGCCGGTGAGCGGCACGGCGGCGTCAAAGGCTTTCACCTGCGCGAGCGCGTTCTGCCCCGTGTTGCCGTCAATGACGAGCAGCGTCTCGTGCGGCGCGGTGATGTCCGCCTTGTTGATGACGCGGCGGATTTTTGCCAGCTCGTCCATCAGGTTTTTCTGCGTGTGCAGGCGGCCTGCGGTGTCCACCAGCACCACGTCCATGCCGCGCGCGCGGCCAGCGGCCACAGCATCAAAACTCACCGCCGAGGGGTCCGCCCCCTGCTGGCTGATGATTTCCACGCGCGTGCGGTCAGCCCACACCGCAAGCTGCTCGCGCGCCGCCGCGCGGAAGGTATCGGCTGCCGCCAGCAGCACGCTGGCGCCTGCGTCGGCCAGATATTTCGTCAGCTTGCCGATGCTCGTCGTCTTGCCCGCGCCATTCACACCCGCCACCATGATGACGGTGGGGCGGTAGAGGCCAACGACGAGCGACTTTTGCAGCGGCACCAGCATGTCGGCAATCGCGTCTTGCAGCAGCGCGCGCACCTCGCGCGTCGTCGTGGCGCGCGCATCGCGCACGCGCACGCGCAGGTCTTGCAGCAGGAAGTCTGTGGCCTCCACGCCCGCATCCGCCATCAGCAGCGCGTCCTGCAGCTCCTCGTAGAACGCTTCGTCCACGCGCTCGCCGGCAAACGCACCATCAATGCCCTGCCCCGAGCGCCGCAGCCCGGCACGCAGACGCTGCAGCCAGCCCACGCGCGCCTCCTTTGCCATCTCCGAGGGCGGCGCCAGCTCCAAATCCTTGGCTTCCGCCTCGCGCTGCACTGCTTCGTCCAGCACCGGCGCAGCGGGTTCGGGTTCTGGAGCCGGTTCAGATTCCGGCTGCGGTCCAGGAATTGGCTCAGGTTCGGGCTGTGGTTCTGGCGCGGGTTCTGGAGTCGGTTCCGGCTCCGGCGCTGCTTCAGCAACAACAGCAGGCGCAACTTCGGGAGTGGCTTCGGGCGCGGTTTCAGGAACAGCGGCGGGCGCTTCCTCCTTGGGTTCAGCCTTGCTTTCGCCCTTACCGAGCAAACGTGCGAAAAAACCTTTTTTCTTCGCTGGCTCCTCCACCGGCGCAGCTTCGGGTGCAGCGGGCGCAGCTTCAACGGTTTCAACACTCTCCGGCGCTGGCTGCGGCACGGCTTCGGGCACAGGCGGCGGTGCAACTTCGGCGGCGCTTTCCTCCGGCGCTGGTGCTGCCGCCTCGGGCACATCGGGCGCATCGCCAGACTTTTTCTTGCGGCGGAAAAAACTGAACATGGGCAACAAAAAGCCAAAGAAAAAGGGCTGCAGTTTGCAGCCCTTGCTTGTTCGGTGGTGGGTCGTGCAGGACTCGAACCTGCGACCAACGGATTAAAAGTCCGCTGCTCTACCACCTGAGCTAACGACCCGCAAAAGTGGTGGATTCTAGCACTGCCCCTGCGCGGCGGACAGTAAAAAACCCGCCATCGGCGGGTTTGGGTGTTGCTGGTGGGTCGTGCAGGGCTCGAACCTGCGACCGACGGATTAAGAGTCCGCAGCTCTACCAACTGAGCTAACGACCCACGCGGGAAAGGTGCGCATTCTAGCACTGCCCCGCCGCCAATGCGTTCAGCACCCAGCCCGCCGCGCACATGCCGAAAGTGGCCGTCACGGCCACGCTGGAGCCGTAGCCGTGGCAGTTGAGCGTGCCGTCAAACGATGGGGCGTCGCACGCGGCGGGACGCACGGCGGCCTCGCGGCTGAACACCACAGGCAGCCCGATGCGCCGCGCGCCGCGCGGGGCGATGCCGCGCCGCCGCATCTCAGCGCGCAGGCGCGCGAGCAGCCGGTCATGCGTGGCGGCC
>JAFRYL010000085.1 GCA_017437605.1 Ottowia sp.
GTGGTGACGTTTGCCGTGGCGCTGCCCGCCAAGGCTACTGAAGATGAAGTGCAGCAATGGCTTTCCGCCAGCGGTTTCACGCGCGTGCAGGCGCGGCGCGAGGCGGCGGGCGGCGCGGTGCTGGACGTGGTCGCCGACCGCTTCCGCATCGCCAGCGTGGAGCGCGCGCGCGCCGTGGAAGCCATAGAAGTGGCGCTGCGGCGCGGCGGTGGGGAAATGGCGGTGTATGTGCTGGCCGAGGAAGGCGAGCCGGACATCTGGTGCTTTTCCAGCGCGCTGCACTGCCCGGAGAGCGGGCGCAGCTACCAGCCGCCCATTCCGGCGCTGTTTTCCTTCAATTCGCCCGTGGGCGCGTGCCCCGTGTGCCGGGGCTTCGGGCGCGTGATAGGCGTGGACTGGGGGCTGGTGGTGCCCGACGAGCGCCTGACGCTGCGCCAGGGCGCGCTGAAACCGATTCAAACCCCGGCGTGGCGCGAGTGCCAGCGCGACCTGCTGCGCTACGCAGGGGATGCGGGTGTGGATGTGAATGTGCCGTGGATGCTGCTGCCCGAGGAGCAGCGCCGCTGGGTGCTGGATGGCGATGCGGCGTTCACGGAGCGCGACTGGAACCGTCGCTGGTACGGGATGCGGCGCTTTTTCCAGTTCCTTGAAAGCAGGGCGTACAAGATGCACATCCGCGTGCTGCTTTCGCGCTACCGCAGCTACACCGAGTGCCCCGAGTGCCACGGCGCGCGCCTGCGCGGGGAGGCGCTGCTCTGGCGCGTGGGCAGCAAGGCGGATGCGGATGCCGTGTTGCCGCCCGCCCGGCGCTTCATGCCGCCCGGCGCGGCGTGGGGGCAGGCGCAGCTTGAGAGCCTGCCCGGGCTGAATCTGCACGATGTGATGCGCCTGCCGATTTCGCGCCTGCGCGACTGGGTGCAGCGCCAGCAGGCGGCGCTGCCGGGGGACAGCAGCGGCGACAGTGGCGCCGCCGCCGCGCAGCGTCTGGTGCTGACGGAAATTGCCGCGCGCCTTGCCTATCTGGTGGAAGCCGGGCTGGGCTATCTCACACTCGACCGCCAAAGCCGCACGCTGTCGGGCGGCGAGGTGCAGCGCATCAACCTGACCACGGCGCTTGGCTCCTCGCTCACCAGCACGCTCTTTGTGCTCGATGAGCCAAGCACCGGGCTGCACCCGCGCGACGTGGCGCGCGTCACGGGCGCCATGCAGCGGCTGCGCGATGCGGGCAACACGCTCGTCGTCGTGGAGCACGACGCCGCCGTGATTCGCGCCGCCGACCGCGTGCTGGACTTCGGCCCCGGCCCCGGCGAAGCGGGCGGGCGCATCGTCTTTGACGGCTCGCCTGCGCAGCTTGAGGGCGCCGCCACGCTCACGGGCGACTACATCAGTGGCCGTCGCCGTGTCGCCAGCGCGCCACCGCTGCCCGTGGATGAAAAAACGCTGCGGCTCACGCTGCGCGGCGTGAGCGCGCACAACCTGAAAAACGTGGACGTGGCCTTTCCCCTGCAGCGGCTGGTGGCCGTGGCGGGCGTGAGTGGTTCGGGCAAATCCACACTCATTGGCGACGTGCTCGCGCCCGCGCTGCAGCGGCACTTTGGTGAGGGCGGCGCGGCAGCAGGCGCGCACGACGCACTGGAGGGCGCGCAGCAACTCGCTGGCGTGGTGCTGGTGGACCAGAGCGCCATCGGGCGCACGGCGCGCTCCAACCCCGCCAGCTACGTGGGCGCGTGGGACGCCATTCGCCGCCTTTTTGCCGCCGCACCGCTGGCACGCCAGCGCGGGTGGACGGCGGGCAAGTTCAGCTTCAACTCCGGCGACGGGCGCTGCCCGGTGTGCGGCGGCACCGGTTTTGAGCATGTGGAGATGCAGTTTTTGAGCGATGTCTACCTGCGCTGTCCGGAATGCGACGGGCGGCGCTGGCGCGATGAAGTGCTGGAAGTGACCATAGAGCGCGCCGGGCGCCGCCTGAATGTGGCCGACGTGCTGGCACTCACAGCTGATGAAGCGGCGCGGCTTTTCGCGCAGGACTGGGAGGTGCTGCACGCCGTGCAACCGCTGCTGGACGTGGGGCTGGGCTATCTGCGCCTGGGGCAGAGCGTGCCCACGCTTTCGGGCGGCGAGGCGCAGCGGCTGAAACTCGCCGGCCATTTGGCAGACGCCGCGCGGCGCACCAGCGCGAAAGGCAAAAAGAAGGCCGCAGCGCAAGGTGGGCTGCTCTTTCTGCTTGATGAGCCAAGCTGCGGGCTGCACCCGCACGACATCGCGCACCTCATGGGCGCGCTGCGGCGGCTGCTGGAGGCGGGGCACTCCGTCATCGTCATCGAGCACAACCTGGACGTGATGGCCGCCTGCGACTGGCTCATTGAGCTTGGGCCGGACGGCGGCGACGCTGGCGGGCAGCTTGTGGCGCAGGGCGCGCCGCGCGCCGTGGCAACGATGACAACGCACACGGGTGCGGCGCTGCGCGACTACTTTGCCGCGCTGGACGCGCCCGCGCCGGGCGTGCGCGAAGCGCGTGCAGTCTATAAAAGTGAGCGCATTACCGGCAGGAAAAGCCGGCGGGAAGCCGCTTTCATGGAGAAAAACATGGAAGTGGAGCGCGCGCGCGAGCACAACCTGCGCGCGCTCAGCGTCGTCATTCCGCACGGCGGACTGAACGTGGTCACGGGCGTGAGCGGTTCGGGTAAATCCACGCTGGCGTTTGACATCATTTTTGGCGAGGGGCAGCGGCGCTATCTGGAAAGTCTGGGCGCCTACGCGCGCGCCGTGGTGCAGCCGCCCGCGCGCCCGGACGTGGACGCCGTGCGCGGCATTGCGCCCACTGTCGCCATCGAGCAGCGCACCACGCGCGGCGGGCGCAAGTCCACAGTGGGCACGGCTACGGAAATCTGGCACTTCCTGCGCCTGCTGTTCGTGAAATTGGGCGTGCAGCACTGCATCCACGATGGCGCGCCCGTGCAGCCGCAAACGCCCGCGCAGATGGCGGCGCGCATCAGCGAACGTTATGCAGGCCAGCGCATCACGCTGCTGGCGCCGCTCGTGGTGGCGCGCAAGGGCATCTACACCGAACTGGCGGAATGGGCGAAGGCGCGCGGCTTTGAACATTTGCGCGTGGACGGCGCCATGCTGCCCACAGACGGTTTCCCGAAGATTGCGCGCTACAAGGAGCACACCATCGAGCTGCCCGTGGCCAGCCTGAAAGTGGGCAAACGCAGCGAGGCGGCGCTGCGGCAGGCGATAGAGGCGGCGCTGGAACACGGCCACGGCGCGCTGCATGTGCTGCCGCAGGTACAGGAGGGGCAGGAAGAGGCGCCGCGCGTGGAGGTGTTTTCCAGCCACCGTGCGTGCCCGGTGTGCGCCACGGGCTACGCTGAACTGGACCCGCGCCTGTTCAGCTACAACAGCCGCCACGGGTGGTGCCCTGAGTGCGTGGGCACGGGGCTGAAACTGACGCGCGCGCAGCGCCGCGCGCTGGACGATTCTGTGGCGGGGCGCGATGAAGGCGGGCGCGAGCGCAGTTTCACGGAAGCCGATGCGGGCGAACTGGACGATGCACCGTGCCCGGCGTGCGGCGGCACGCGCCTGAATGCAGCCGCGCGCGCCGTGCGCCTGCATGAGGTGCCGCCGCTGCCGGGACAGACGGCAGAGGGCGTGGCGATTCACGAACTTGCGCGCCTTCCCGTGCAGGATTTGCTGGCCTGGTTTGAAGGGCTGCGGCTGGATGGGCGCGCGGCAGCCGTGGCGCGCGAGCTGCTGCCGGAAATCACGGGGCGGCTGCGCTTTTTGCAGCGCGTGGGCCTCGGCTACCTCACGCTGGAGCGCGGCGCGCCCACGCTCTCGGGTGGCGAGGCGCAGCGCATCCGCCTCGCCGCCCAGCTTGGCAGCACGCTGCAGGGCGTGTGCTACGTGCTCGATGAACCCACCATCGGGCTGCACGCGCGCGATAGGGGCGTGCTGCTGGACGCGCTGCACGGACTGGCGCAGCGCGGCAACACGCTGCTCGTCGTGGAGCACGACATGGAAACCATACGCAGCGCCTCGCACCTCATTGACATCGGCCCCGGCGCCGGTGTGCAGGGCGGGCGGCTGGTGGCGCAGGGCAGCGCGGCGGACATTGCTGCTGCTCCTGAATCGGCGACCGGGCGCTACCTGCTGCACGCCATGCAGCACCCGCAGCACGCGCGCCGCGCCGTGGGCGACGCACCGCCCGCCGTGTCAGTGAGCGACGGCAGCGGCTGGCTGCATGTGCAGGGCGCGACCTTGCACAACCTGCAGGACGTGGACGTGGCCATTCCCCTGCAGCGGCTGGTGGCGGTCACGGGCGTGAGCGGTTCGGGCAAATCAACATTTGCGCGCGAAGTGCTGCTGGCCGGGCTACAGCGTTTGCTTGGTGGCAGCAGCAAGAAAAAACTCTCCGGCTGCCGCGCCATCTCGGGTTTTGCCCAGATTGAGCGCGTGCTGGAGGTGGACCAGACGCCCATCGGCAAAACGCCGCGCTCCTGCCCCGCTACCTACATCGGCTTCTGGAGCGAGGTGCGGCAGTTGTTTGCGCAGACGCAGCACGCGCAGGAGCGCGGCTGGGACGCTGGGCGCTTTTCCTTCAACACTGGCGCCGGACGTTGCCCGGTGTGCGAAGGGCAGGGCATGCGCACCGTGGAAATGGCGTTTTTGCCCGATGTGAAAGTGCCCTGCGAAGCCTGCGGCGGGCAGCGCTTTGGCAGCGACACGCTGGCGGCCACATGGCGCGGGCGCAATATCGGCGAAGTGCTGCAGATGCAGGTGGACGAGGCGCTGGAGTTTTTCGCCGCGCGCCCCTCCATCGCGCACGCGCTGCAGCTGCTGCACGACGTGGGGCTTGGCTACCTCACGCTCGGCCAGCCCAGCCCCACGCTTTCGGGCGGCGAGGCGCAGCGCATCAAGCTGGTCTCGGAACTCGTCAAGGTGCGTGACGACGTGGGCAAACGCGGGCGCCGCGTGCCGCCCACGCTCTACGTGCTCGATGAACCGACCGTGGGGCTGCACATGCAGGACGCAGAAAAACTCATCGCCGTGCTGCACCGGCTGGTGGACGCGGGGCACAGCGTCGTCGTCATTGAGCACGATTTGGATTTGATTGCCGAGGCCGACTGGGTGATTGACCTGGGGCCGGAAGGCGGTGCGGGCGGCGGGCGACTGGCGGCCTGTGGCACGCCCGAAGCGGTGGCGCGCAGCGGCACGCACACGGGGCGCGCGCTGGCGGCGGTGCTTGCACCCGCCTGACTGTTGTATATTCCCCCGTCTGCGCCTGATACGGGCGCAGCGTGTTTTTTACTGGGGAAACTGTTTTATGGACCGTTATGTGATTATGGTGGACGCAGGGTATTTGCTGCGTCAGGCCGTGGATATTTTGAGCGACGGTGTCGGCACGGACCGGCGCGATGTAGACATTACCGATTATCCAGGGCTGGTGGCCATGCTCGATGCGTGCTGCCGCGAGGCTTTCGGATTTACCAACGGCCACCGCGAATTGCTGCGCATTTACTGGTACGACGGCGTGCCGCATGGCCGCCCGACGCAGCAGCAAAATGAGCTGATGAAACTGCCGGGCGTGCAGTTCCGCGCCGGCACCGTCAATTTTGAGGGGCGGCAGAAGGGCGTGGACTCCATGCTCGTGCTGGACTTGATTGAGCTGGCCGCCAACAGCGCCATTTGTGATGCCGCCATCGTCAGCGGCGACGGCGACTTGACCGTGGGCATTGAGCGCGCGCAGAAAAACGGCGTGCGCGTGGCGCTGATTGGTGTCGAGCAGGGCAGCATTTCGCACAAGCAGAGCTTTGAGGTGCTCAGCATCGCCGACCGCGTGCAGCGCATCGGCGCCGAGGAGCTTGGCAAGGTGATGCGCTACTGCCAGCCGCAGGTTGGCGCGGACGCCAGCGAAGAAGCGCGCATTCGCGAGCTGGTGGTGAGCTTCCTGAACAACGCAGCCAGCAACCTTGAAGACCCGTTTGAGGACGCGAGCCACCAAATCATTCGCCAGAGCGTCTACCGCGAGCTGATGGCGCACGTGGGCGCGGGGCTGGGGCAGTGGCTCAGCAAGGAAGAAAAGAACGCCGCGCGGCTTTGCTTCCGTGCGCTGTTTGAAGAGCGCGAAGCTGGTGGTAGGCAAGCCGCCGCGCCCGCAGAAAGAGCGGCGGACGCGGCAGGCGAAGCAGGCGCAGCTTAGGCCTTGCTGTCGGGCGTGCTGCTGGCGGCGTCGGCAGCTTCGGCAGTGGCCTGAGCAGCGGGGGCGTCAGCAGCGGCGGGAGCGTCAGAGCTGCGGAGCTTGGCAAACAGCTGCGAGATGGCGCAGCATTGGGACGAGCATTGCCCTTGGCAGGCGACGCAGCGGTAGAGTTTGGCGCCAATGATGCCGCCCACGATGGGCGCAAACCAGAACAGCCACAGCTGCAGCAGCGGGCCGGCGCCAGCGAACAGCGCCACGCCGGTGGAGCGTGCCGGGTTCACCGAAGTGTTGGACA
>JAFRYL010000086.1 GCA_017437605.1 Ottowia sp.
AAACATCAGCGCCGTCCAGCCGTCTTTGTCGCCAGCGTTGACATCTGCGCCCTTGTTTAGCAGCAGGGCGGCGGTGTCGGTGCGGCCGTCGAGTGCGGTAAACATCAGCGCCGTCAAGCCGTCTTTGTCGCCAGCGTTGACATCTGCGCCCTTGTTTAGCAGCAGGGCGGCGGTGTCGGTGCGGCCGTTGAGTGCGGCAACCATCAGCGCCGTCCAGCCCTCTTTGTCGTCAGCGTTGACATCTGCGCCCTTGTCCAGCAGCAGGCTGGCGGTGGCGGTGTGGCCGTTTCGCGCGGCAAACATCAGCGCCGTCCAGCCGTCTTTGTCGCCAGCGTTGACATCTGCGCCCTTGTTTAGCAGCAGGGCGGCGGTGTCGGTGCGGCCGCTGAGTGCGGCAACCATCAGCGCCGTCCAGCCGTCTTTGTCGCCAGCGTTGACATCTGCGCCCTTGTCCAGCAGCAGGCTGGCGGTGGCGGTGTGGCCGTTTCGCGCGGCAACCATCAGCGCCGTCCGTCCGTCTTTGTCGCCAGCGTTGACATCTGCGCCTTTTTCAAGCAGCAGTCGTGCAGTGTCTGCATGGCCGTTTTGTGCGGCAAATATCAAGGCCGTCCAGCTGTCTTTGTCGCAAGCGTTGACATCAGCGCCTTTTTCAAGCAGCAGTCGCGCAATGTTTGCGTGACCGTTGTGTGCGGCAAATGTCAAGGCTGTCCCGCCTGAGCGTGAGGTGGCGTACATATCAGCACCTGCGGACAGCAGGCGCTCTACGATGGAGAGGACGCCGCCGCCGGCGGCTGCCATGAGTGCGGTGGCGCCGTTTTGCGCAGCGGCGTTGGCATTGGCGCCTGTGCGCAGCAGGTGTTCAACAGCTGCGGTGTGCCCCATGCCGGCAGCAAATGCCAGCGCTGTAGGCGCGCCTGGCAGGGCTGCATCAATGTTGGCTCCTTCGCGTATCAGGTGGTCAAGGGCAGGGATGTCGTTTTGACCTGCTGCCTGCAGCAGGGCGGTTTCTTTTTCGTGTGCTTTTTTCTGTTCACTGTCTGTCTGCATCCAGGCCGTAAACAGAATGCGAGTGGCCTCTGCGCGCCCGCAGGTAAGGGCACTAAGCAGTGCAGTGGAGCCGTATTCGTTGGTAGCGTCGACATCGGCGCCTTTTTCAAGCAGCAGCCGTGCAGTGTCTGCATGGCCGTTTTGTGCGGCAAACATCAATGCCGTCGTGCCTCGGTTGGAAGCGGCGTGGACATCCGCGCCCTCGTCCAGCAGGCGGTTGATGGCAGCGTTGTCGCCGGTTGTGGCGGCGGCACGTAGTTGCAGGCTCAATTCTTTTTGGGTGGGCATACGCCGGTTCTCCTCTGCGCTGTGCAGCGGTTCATGTGCGCGCCATGGTACTGCGTGCTTGGGCGGGGCGAGGGTGGCGCCTGTTGCAGTGGCAGAGTGAAAAGAGTTGAGTTGCGCAGTATCAGCCACTCACCGGCAAAAGAAGCCGGTGTTCATATATGTTTGAAGAATGTATGTTGATACCATCTCAATACGCATTGCATCACCGGCTTATGTTGCCGGCGATGCAGCGATACCCTATGCTTCAAGCAAGCTCCACGAGCATGGGCGCATGGTCGCTGGGGCGCTCCCAGGTGCGCGGGATGCGGTCGATGGTGCAGGCGCGTACTTGGGGGGCGAGGGCGCGGCTGGCGAGGATGTGGTCAATGCGCAGCCCCTGGTTGCGGCGGAAGCTCGCCTGCCGGTAGTCCCACCATGTGTAGCTGCCGGCGGGCTGGTCAAAGAGGCGGAAGGCGTCCGCCATGCCAAGGGCGAGCAGGCGCGCGAAGTGCGCTTTTTCCTGCGGGGTGTGGCAGACGGTGTGCGCCAGCGCGGCGGGGGCGTGGCTGTCGGCGTCCTGCGGGGCGATGTTGAAGTCGCCCATGAGCAGCAGGCGCTCATGGCGCGCGAGTTCGCCTTGCAGCCAGTCGTGCAGGGCGTCGAGCCAGCGCATTTTGTCGTCAAACTTTTCGGTGCCGGGCGCCTGCCCGTTGACGAAGTAAGCGCTGGCCACGCGCAGCGCGCCGCCGGGGGCGTCCACAGTGGCGGCAATGAGGCGCGCGCTGTCGTCGCCATCGCACGGGGTGATGCGCTCCACATCACGCAGGGGCGTGCGCGCGAGGAGGGCGACGCCGTTGTAGCTCTTTTGCCCAAAGCTGGCGGCGTGAAAGCCGGCGGCGCGCAGTTCGTCGTGCGGGAACTTCTCGTCGGTCATCTTGAGTTCCTGCAGCGCGAGCACGTCCACGGGCTGCTGCGCGAGCCACTGCTGCAGGTGCGGCAGGCGCACGCCGAGCGAATTGACGTTCCAGGTGGCGAGCTGCATTACTTCTCCTTGCCGGCGGCCTTTTCCTCAAGGCGCTGTTCCACATGGCGCGCGCGGTGGGCGCGCTCGTGCGCGTTGAGGGCAAGTTCCTGCTGCAGCAGCGCGTTCATGGCGTCGCGCTCGGCGCGGCGGGCGCGCTGCAGGCAGGCGTTGACGGCAAAGCGCCGCCAGCACGCGGCCTCCTGCGTGGAGAGCGCGGTTTGCACCGTCTGGCGCTCGCGGGCGATGCGCTCGCGCTCGGCGGCAAGCCATGCGGGAAAGTCCTCATCAGACAAACCTTCTGGGCGCGGCAGCGCCTGTGCCTTGGCTGCGGCGGCTTCGGGCGTGGCAAGGTCGGTTTCAGGAACCTCCCCCGGTTCGCCGCGCGTGGCGCAGGCGCTGCACACTAGGACGCAGAGCAGGAGGAGGACGGGCAGGGCGGGGCGGCGGAGCATCAGGGCGGCAGCAGGGAATACAAAGCCGCGCATAATATACAGGCGATGAATGGATACCTCGTAGGGGCGAATAATGATTGGCTTCGCCGAAACCAAAGGTTTTC
>JAFRYL010000087.1 GCA_017437605.1 Ottowia sp.
CCAGCACAGCGCCAGCAACGCCTGCGCCGCGCGCGGCGTGCGCGCCAGCGGCAACGCCTGCTCGTAGCGCAAACACACCGCCACCGCCAGCGCCGAAGCCACCGTCGCAAACTGCGTCCACGCGCCAAACGCCGCCGGCGTAAACAGGCGCGACAGCAGCAAACCCGCCAGCAACGGCAACACCTGCGCCAGCGCACCACCCGCCAGCAGCGTAAGCGTGGCGCGCAGCAGCGAAGGGCGGGAAACAGCAGGCATAAGCGCGCACCTTAGCACTTCGCGAAGCCGGACGCGCCGCACTGCCACAATACGCGCCTCCAGTCCGCAGCCCTGTTCCCCCGCCCCTCGCATGTATCCCACGTTCTACGACGACTTTTATGGCGCCGTGCCCAAGCTGCACCTTGATGGCGATGCGTGGATGGTGTTCGCCCTCGCCCTGCTGCTGCAGTGGCTGGCGTGGGAGCCGGGCATTAACATCTACGACGAGGGCATCATTCTGAGCGGCGCCGATGCCGTCTACAGCGGCCTCCTGCCCTACCGCGATTTCTGGACCATGTATGCGCCGGGGCAGTTTTATCTGACGGCGCTGCTGTTCCACCTCTTTGAGCCGCAGGAATATCTGGTGCGCTGCATCGGGCTGGTGTCCAAAGCGGCGATTGCCACGCTCGCCTGGGTGATGATGCGGCGTTTTCTTGGGAAGCTGCCCGCCGCGTTGGGCGCTGCGGCGCTGCTGCTGACGCTGACCATCATTCATTACGAGGCGTTTCCGGTCTACCCCGCCACGGTCTGCGCCATGCTCGCGCTGCTGCTCGTGGAGCGCGGCATTTGCCTTGTGCGCCGCCGCCCCCTCTTTCTCGCCGGGCTGTGTACGGCGCTGGCGGCGTGTTTCCGGCACGATTTGGGGTTTTACACCGCCGTGGCGCTTGCAGCGGGCGCCACGGCGCTCTGGCGTATGCAGCACCCCCAAGATTCATGGCGCGATATTGCCAAAAACCTCGGCGCCTATGCCGCCGGCATTTTGCTGCTTGGCGTGCCCGTGGCGGCGTTTTTCCTTGCCAAGGTGCCGCTGCACGATTTGCTTGAAAACCTGATTGCCATTCCCGTCACTATTGCCATGCATGCGCACCGCCCGAATGGGGCAGGATTCAGCGCCACCAGCCAGTTTCTTGCCGAACTCCAGCAGGGAGAAAACTTTTTCCACAGCGCCATTGGCTACGCTTTTGCATTCAGCGTCTATATTCCCTTCATCATCGCCATCAGCGCACTGGCTGCCGCCATCATCGGGCTGCGGCGCAACAAGCGCGACAAGCTGGGTGCCGCGCCCGCCGCGCCGTTTTTGCTGCTGGCGTCCGTCCTGTGCCTGCTGCTCGCCATCAAGGGGCTGATGCACGTCAACCCGGTGCATATGGTGCAGTCGCTCGCCTTGGCGGTGCCCATCGCCGTCATCTTCGCGCGCCACCTGCAGCCGCTACCGCTGGCAACAAAGGCGCTGGCCTGCGCGCCCGCCGCTGTCGCCTGCGCGCTGATGGTGCTCATGGGCACAGCCGGCGCCCTGGACGTGTATTACGGCACGCGCGAGCTGTTTTCTGAAAACAATTTCTTCACGCGCTGCAAAAACCCCGTCTCGCCGCGCCTGCGCTGCGTGAAATCCATATCGCCGGAAACCGAGCGGTATGCACTGCTCGCCAATTTTCTGAAGCAAAACACCGCGCCGCATGAAACCGTGTATGTCGGCGCCGGGCGGCACGACCGCATCGAACAAAACGGCGTGCTGCTGTATTTCATGGCCGCCCGCCTGCCCGCCACAAAATGGGCGGAACTGCACCCGGGTGTGCAAACCAGCGCCGATATTCAGCAGCGCATGATTGAGGACATGCGCCGCACGCCGCCGCGCTTCCTCGTGCTCGACAGCGCCTGGGACAACGAGGCTGCGGACGCCCCCGAAGGCGCCCACCTGTTGGACGCATGGCTTGCCGAATGCCACACCGAAGCCGCCCGCACTGAAAGCGTGCGTATCCTCGCGCCTCGCGCCGATGGCGGCGAGCGCTGTAGGGCGCCTGCGTCATAACCCGAAAATCTTGCCGTTCCTCTTACGCCCATGTTCACCCACCTGCGCCTGCACACCGAGTTTTCCATTCTTGATGGCGTGATGCACGTCAACGCCGCGCTGGACGCTGCCAAAGCCGCCGGGCAGCCGGCGCTGGCCGTCACGGATTTGAACGCCATGTTTGGCGCCATCAAGTTCTACAAGGCGGCGCTGGCCAAAGGCATCAAGCCGCTGCTGGGTTGCGAGCTGGCGCTGGCCGCCGACGGGGCGCTGCCACCCTCGCGCATCTTGCTGCTGGCGGCTTCGCAGCAGGGCTATCTGAACCTTTCCGAGCTGCTCACGCGCGCCTGCATTCAGGGTGCGGACAAGGGGCAGGCGCTGGCGACCTGGGCGTGGCTGCAGGAGTTTTCCGGCGGGCTGATTGCCCTCTCGGGCGCGCAGGCGGGGCCGCTGGGTGCAGCGCTGCTGCAGGGACGCGATGCAGAAGCTGCGGACACCGCGCAGCGCCTGGAGGCCATGTTTCCGCAGCGTTTTTATGTTGAGGTGCAGCGCGCGGGCCGCGTCGACGATGAAGCGCACATTGCCGCTGCCGTGCCGCTGGCGGCGCAGCTTGGGCTGCCGGTGGTGGCGACGCACCCCATCCAGTTTTTGCGGCGCGAGGATTACGAGGCGCACGAAGCGCGCGTGTGCATTGCTGGCGGCGAGATTCTGGGCAATCCGCGCCGTGTGCGCCAGTTCACCGAAGAGCAGTATTTCAAAAGCAGCGAGGAAATGCAGGCGCTGTTTGCCGATATTCCCAGCGCACTTGAAAATGCCGTGGAAATTGCGCGCCGCTGCAATGTGACGCTGACGCTGGGCAAACCGCAACTGCCCAATTTCCCGGTGCCAGAAGGCCAAAGTGTGGAGCAGTTTTTCCGCCAGCAAGCCGCCGACGGCCTGCAAAAGCGGCTGCTCCAGCTTTTCCCGGATGAAAACGAACGCGAAGCGCGCCGCGCGGAATATGAGCAGCGCCTCGCGTTTGAGCTTGACATTATCGTCAAGATGGGGTTTCCAGGCTATTTCCTGATTGTGGCCGACTTCATCAACTGGGCCAAGCACAATGGCTGCCCGGTGGGGCCGGGGCGCGGCTCGGGCGCCGGTTCGCTGGTGGCGTATGCGCTTGCCATCACGGATTTGGACCCGCTGCACTACAAGCTGCTGTTTGAGCGTTTTCTGAATCCCGAGCGCGTCTCCATGCCGGACTTTGACGTGGATTTTTGCCAGAGCAACCGCGACCGCGTCATTGATTATGTGAAAGAGCGTTATGGCAAAGACGCCGTCAGCCAGATTGCCACTTTCGGCACCATGGCCGCGCGCGCGGCGATTCGCGACGTGGGGCGCGTGATGGACATGAGCTACGGCTTCTGCGACAGCGTCTGCCGCCTGATTCCCAACAAGCCGGGCAAGCCGGTGACGTTGAAATATCCGCCTGCCGATGTGTCGGGCGACGACCGGGAAAAATACGCCATCCTCGCCGAGCCGCAGCTTGCCGAGCGCCTCAAGAACGAAGAAGAAGTCAAGACGCTCGTAGAAATGGCGCAAAAGCTCGAAGGCGTGACGCGCAACATCGGCATGCACGCGGGCGGCGTGATTATTGCCCCGGGCAAATTGACGGATTTTTGCCCGCTTTATCAGCAGCCGGGCAGTGATGCGGCCGTGAGCCAATATGACAAGGACGATGTGGAAGCTGCCGGGCTGGTGAAGTTTGACTTTTTGGGGCTGGCGACGCTCACCATTCTGGAACTGGCAAAAGAATTCATTATTCAGCGCCATTCGGAGCAAAAAGATTTTGCCTTTGAGCATATTCCGCTGGATGACAAGGCGGTGTTCAAACTGTTCCAGCGCGGGCGCACGGAGGCGGTGTTCCAGTTTGAAAGCCCGGGCATGCAGCGCATGCTGCGCGAGGCGCTACCCACGCGGCTGGAAGACCTGATTGCGCTCAACGCCCTGTATCGCCCCGGCCCCATGGACCTGATTCCCAGCTTCATTGCGCGCAAACACGGGCGCGAACCCGTGGTGTATCCGCACCCGTCGCTGGAAGGGATTTTGTCGGAAACCTACGGCATCATGGTCTATCAGGAACAGGTGATGCAGACGGCGCAGATTCTGGCCGGCTACAGCCTGGGCGCCGCCGATTTGCTGCGCCGCGCGATGGGCAAGAAAAAGGCCAGTGAAATGGCGCGCCACCGCGAGATTTTCCGCAAGGGCGCAGCGGAGAAAAACATCAGCGAGCACAAAGCCGACGAAGTTTTTGACCTGATGGAAAAATTCGCCGGTTATGGCTTCAACAAAAGCCACGCCGCCGCCTATTCGCTGCTGGCCTACCACACCGCATGGGTGAAGGTGCATTATGCGGCGGAGTTTTTCTGCGCCAACATGACGGTGGAAATGGGCAACACCGACAAGCTGCGCGTGCTGCTAGATGATGCGCGGGCGAGCGGGCTGCAGTTTGAGTCGCCGGACATCAACCGGGGCGTGTGGCGCTTTGAGCCGGTGAGCGACACCTTGATTCGCTACGGGCTGGGCGCCATCAAGGGCACTGGGCAGCAGGCCATTGAGGCCATTGTCGCCGCGCGCGAGGGCACCGATGGCGGCGAGGCCGGGCCGTTTACCAGCTTCTTCAACTTCTGCCGCCGCGTGGACCGTGGACGCGTGAACAAACGCTGCGTGGACGCGCTCATTCGCGCCGGCGCGTTTGACGCGCTGGAGGCCAACCGCGCGGCGCTGCTTGCCGCCATTGACGTGGCGTTTGAATACGCCGCCGCAGTGCAGGCCAACGCGCAGCAGGGCGGGCTGTTTGACGCGCTGGAAGGCAGTGCGGGCGCCAGCGACGAAGAGCCGCCCCTGCCCGCCATGCCACCGCTGACGCTGCGCGAGCGGCTGGCGGGCGAAAAGCTGGCGCTCGGCTTTCACCTCTCCGGCCACATGTTTGACGAATCTGCGGACGAAGTGCGCCGCATCGCGCCGCTTGCGCTGGCCGACGTGCAGGAGAGCCGCGAGCCGCAGGTGCTCGCTGGCATCGTCAGCGATTTGCGCATCATCAACGGCCCGCGCGGGCGCGTGGCGCTGTTCGTGCTCGACGACAAAAGCGCGCGCCTGCCCGTGCGCATGGAGGGCGAAGCGCTGGCGCTGGCGCGCGAATGGCTGCGCGAAGACGCGCCCGTCGTCGTGCGCGCGCGCGTCCTGCCCGACCGCTTCACCTCCGACATGCAGCTTGCCGTGCAGCAGCTCTGGAGTCTGGCGGCGGCGCGCTGCATCTTTGGCGCACACCTGCGCGTGGCCGCCGGCGGCATGACGCCCGACGCGCTGCGCACACTGTTGGCCGCGCACCCGCCGCGCGTGGAGCACAGCGACAAGGGCAACGTGCCGCTGGCCCTGCCCGTGCGCCTGGCCATTGAATGCCGCAACACCGAACTGGAAGCCGCCGCCGAATACGCCTTAGGCGAAAAGGCGCACTTCTTCCCCAGTGAAGAGGCGCTTGCCGCCTGGCGCCAGCTCGCCTCTGGCGGGCGCGCCGAGGTCATCTACCCGCTTGACCTTGCGCGGCAGTCATACCAGTGACAACTACGCATGGTCGCCGGCAACATAAGCCGGTGACATAAGCATACCCTTGGAATTCAAAAGCGCGTCGGCTGAAAGATGCGCGGCACCTTGAAGTGCACCAGCCGCACATAGGCAGCGACGTAGCTGACGGCAAACAGCGCGCAGAACGCCGCCAGCACCCAGCTATAGCGCCAGAACAGCAGCGCCGGCCCCACGGTGAGCACGACGAAGCCCATCAGGTACGGCGCCGTTCGATTGTTGCGCGAAAGCATGGCCTTGGCCTCATCGTCGCTGAGCACGCTGCGAATCAGGCGCCGGCAAATCAGGTGGTGCAGATGCAGCGCGTCCGCCATGCCGGGCGAATCCCCGCGCCGGAGCTTGCGGTAGATGGAAAACAGCGTCTCCCACACCGGATAAATCAGCAGCAGCACCGGAAACCAGGGCGACACGAGGTCGTGCCGCTGCACCAGCAGCACGCTGATGATGGCAATCATCAGCCCCCAGAGGTAAGCCCCTGCATCGCCCGCAAACACCAGCCCGAGCGGCCAGTTCCACACCAGAAAGCCGGCCGTGGCCGCCGCCAGCGTGATGGCCACCGCTGCCAGTTCGCGGTCGCCCACCTGCATGGCCACGTGCGCCAGCGCCAGACTCACCACCAGCGCCATGGAACCCGCCAGCCCGTTGTAGCCGTCGATGATGTTGAAGGCATGCGGCAGCCCGGTAATCGCCAGCACTGCCAGCGCCATGCCCGCCAGCGGCCACGCCTGCCAGAGCGCGTCCAGCCACGCAAACCCAAGGCGCGGCACGGTCGCCCCCAGCACCACCACCGCCAGCACGCCGCTGGCCAGCGTCAGCACCAGCCGAAAGGAAACGCGCAGCCGCTGCGTCATGTCTTCCGCCACCGCACCCACAAAGGCGGGTGCCAGCACCAGCAACCACTGTGGCAGATGCAGCCGCTCCCACTGCAGATTGCCCGCCATGCCCGCCTTTTGCAGCAGCGGCAGCGCCGCCAGCGCCAGCGCCCAGCCACAGGCGATGCCGATGCCGCCCACGCGCGGCGTCTCACCCGCATGCACGCGCTGCGGCGCATCTTCTGCATAGCGCACACCGCTGCGCCGCACCAGACGGCGCAGCCAGAGCGTGAAGAACAGCGCAATGGGAAAAGCCAGCAGGGCCAGCGACAGCATGGCAGGAGAGCGAGAAAAGAAAGCGTTGCATGGTACCGCCAGAGGGTTTCCCTTTTATGAACGGCTCCCACAGCTTTGGTAGAACCTCACGAAAAGCTCGCCGCTGTCACCCGCCTGCACGCCATGCGTGGCCTCATATACCATTGACAAATGTATCTTGTTGCCGGCTTATGTTGCCGGCGGCACATAGATACCTATCAACAATTCAAATACTCAAAACTATTGCACATCGTTGCCGGCTTATGTTGCCGGCAATGACACATATCAATCAGGAGTATTGATTGCCTGCGTCGCTGCGCTGGCGTGCAGGCAAATCGCAGCGGCAGCGGCGGCATTGAGCGACTCCTGCCCGCCCGGCTGCACGATGCGCACATGCCGCGCGGCGCGTGCCGCCACGGGCGCGCTGATGCCCTGCCCTTCGTTGCCTATCACCCAGGCGCACGGCCACGGCAGGCGCGCGCGGTGCAGCCACTGCCCCTGATGAACGCTTGCCGCCAGCAGCGGCACGGCGAGCTGTGCCACGTCGTCCGGCATCAGTCCCTCGTGCAGCCGCAGGGAAAAGTGCGCTCCCATGCCCGCGCGCAGCACCTTGGGCGACCAGAGCTGCGCGCTGCCCGCCAGCGCCAGTACCTGCGTGAAGCCAAAGGCAGCGGCGCTGCGCAGGATGCTGCCGACGTTGCCCGCGTCCTGCACGCGGTCCAGCACCAGGCTGGGCGCGTGCGCGTCAATCGCGGCGCGCTCCGGCAGTGCCAGCACGCAGGCCAGCGGTGCGGGGGAGGGCAGCGTGCTCACGCGCTGCATGAGCACGTCGGCCAGCACCAATACACGCGCACTGCGCGCGGCAAGCTGTTGCGCCAGCGCCTCTTGCCCTTCCCAATAGCTTGCAGCGAACACGGCCACATCGGGCTGCCAGCCAGCTTCCAGCGCCGCCTGACACAAGTGCTCGCCTTCCAGCCACGCCTGCCCGCGCGCGCAGCCCGCAGCCAGCCGGCGCAGCACCTTGAACTGCGCGTTGGCAGGCGATGTGAGGTGCAGCGGCGCTGGCATGGCGGCGGCGTTCACACCGCCACCGGCGCGCTGATGGGCGCGTGGTGCTGGTAGCCCACAAGTTCGATGTCCTGCATCTCGTAGTCAAACAGGCTCGGCGGCCGACGCAGCAGCCGCACTTGCGGGAAGGGATAGGGCGTGCGCGTGAGTTGCTCGCGCACCTGCTCCATGTGGTTGCTGTAGAGGTGGCAGTCGCCGCCCGTCCAGATGAATTCGCCCGGCTCCAGGTCGCACTGCTGCGCCACCATGTGCGTGAGCAGCGAATAGCTGGCAATGTTGAACGGCACGCCGAGGAAGATGTCGGCACTCCTCTGATAAAGCTGGCAGCTCAGCCGCCCCTGCGCCACATAGAACTGGAACATCACATGGCAGGGCGCGAGCGCCATGCGCGGCAACTCCGCCACGTTCCAAGCGCTCACCAGCAGGCGGCGCGAATCGGGGTTGTGCTTGATGTCCACCACAAGCTGCGCCATCTGGTCAATGCGCTGGCCGTCTGGCGCCGGCCACGAGCGCCACTGCACGCCATAAACCGGCCCAAGCTCGCCCGTCTGCGGGTCAGCCCATTCGTCCCAGATGGTCACACCCCTCTCCTGCAGCCAGCGCACGTTGGAGTCGCCGCGCAAAAACCAGAGCAGCTCGCCCACCACGCCCTTGAAGTAGACGCGCTTCGTCGTCACCAGCGGGAAACCCTTTTGCAGGTCAAAGCGCATCTGCCAGCCGAACACGCTGCGCGTGCCGGTGCCGGTGCGGTCGCTTTTTTCCACGCCGTTCTCATAAACGTAGCGCATGAGCGCCTCGTACGGCGACTCGGCAGCGCACTGCTTGGAAGAATTTGTAGAGGTTTGCATCGCAGCAATTGTGCCCCTGCGCCACCGGCTTACGCAGGAAAGCAACACATCGGGAAGAAAAAATTGCGCTTCCCCTTGGAATACCCCTTCGTTATCCAGTAGCATCACGCCAGCTTTGCAGGCACTGGGGCCGCCCCTTACGGGACGTGCGGCCTGCATCGCGCGCAACCACTCTCAAAGGACACACCCAGATGGCAACCGCCAAGAAACCCGCCGCCAAGAAAGCGGCCCCCGCAAAAAAAGCAGCTCCGGCCAAAAAGCGCACACCCAACGCCGGTTTCGCCAAACCCATGAAGCCCAGCACGCAGCTTGCCGCCATCATCGGCAAGGAAGCCATGCCCCGCTATGAGGTCACCAAGCGCATCTGGGCCTACATCAAGGACAAAGGCCTGCAGGACAGCAAGGACAAGCGCAACATCAACGCCGATGCCAAGCTCCTGCCCATCTTCGGCGGCAAGAAGCAGGTCACCATGTTCGAGATGACCAAGCTCGTCAACCAGCACCTGTCCGATTGAGGCTTGTGCGCCTCCCGAAAAACCGGCTCGCCGCAGCCGGTTTTTTTATGCCTGGCGCGCGCGGCGTGGCGCGCAGCACACAGCCCGCGCAAAAAACGCAAGGGGCGCCGCAGCAGCAGCCTTTCCACACACGGCAGCACAGGGCTAGAATGCCAGCTTTTTTGCGGCCAGCCGCCGCACGAACCCCAACACCCAGCAGCGCGACACCGCGCTGCTTTTGCTTCACGCCATCAGGCAAACATTTTCATGACACAACCGGCCACCACCCCTGCCCGCGCAGTGTGCATCACGCTGCCCGACGGCTCGCAGCGCAGCTTTGACGCGCCTGTGAGCGTGGCCGATGTCGCCGCCTCCATCAGCCCCGGGCTGGCGCGCGCAGCGCTTGGCGGGCGCGTTGATGGTCGCCTGGTGGACACGAGCCACGTCATTGAGGGCGACGCCGAACTTGCCATAGTCACCGCGCGCGACAAGGATGGCTTGGACATGCTGCGCCACTCCTGCGCACACCTGATGGCGTACGCCGTCAAAACGCTGTTTCCCGAAGCGCAAGTCACCATCGGCCCGGTCATTGAAAACGGCTTCTACTACGACTTCAGCTACACGCGCCCCTTCACGCCCGAAGACCTCGCCGCCATCGAAAAAAAGATGCACGAGCTGGCCGCGCTCAACGAGCCGGTCGAGCGCCGCACCCTGCCGCGCGACGAAGCCGTTGAATACTTCAAGGGCATGGGCGAGCACTACAAGGCGGAAATCATCGCCTCCATTCCCGAGGGCGAACACATCAGCCTCTACCGCGAAGGCGGTTTTGAAGACCTCTGCCGTGGCCCGCACATTCCCTCCACCGGGCACCTCAAGCACTTCAAGCTGATGAAGGTTGCTGGCGCCTACTGGCGCGGCGACCACCGCAACGAGATGCTGCAGCGCATCTACGGCACCGCCTGGGCCACCAAGGAGGAACTCGCCAGCTACCTCACCATGCTGGCAGAAGCCGAGCGCCGCGACCACCGCCGCCTTGGACGCGAGCTGGATTTGTTCCACATTGACGAGCATTCACCCGGCACCATTTTCTGGCATCCCAAGGGCTGGGCGCTCTGGCAGGAACTCGAGCAATACATGCGCCGCGTCTACCGCGACAATGGCTATCAGGAGGTGCGCGCCCCGCAGATTCTGGACAAGGCGCTGTGGGAAAAAACCGGTCACTGGGACAAATACCGCGACAACATGTTCACCACCGAGAGCGAAAAGCGCGACTACGCTCTCAAGCCCATGAACTGTCCCGGCCACAATCTCATATTCAAGCAGGGCGTGAAAAGCTACCGCGACCTGCCGCTGCGCTACGGCGAATTTGGCGCCTGCCACCGCAACGAACCCTCCGGCAGTCTGCACGGCATGATGCGCGTGCGCGCCTTCACGCAAGACGACGGGCACATTTTCTGCACCGAGGAGCAAATCCTTCCCGAATGCACCGCCTACACCGCGCTGCTGCAAAAAGTCTACAAAGACTTCGGCTTTACCGACATCATTTACAAGGTGTCCACGCGGCCAGAGATGCGCATCGGCTCCGACGAAATCTGGGACAAGGCCGAACGCGCCCTCATGGAAAGTCTGAAAGCCTCCGGCTGCGAATATCAGATTTCTCCCGGCGATGGCGCCTTTTACGGCCCCAAAATTGAATACACACTGAAAGACGCCATCGGGCGCGAATGGCAGTGCGGCACCATACAGGTGGACTTTTCCATGCCGCAGCGCCTGGACGCCGAATATGTGGGCGAAGACGGCGCGCGCCACTACCCCGTGATGCTGCACCGCGCCATCGTCGGCAGCATGGAGCGTTTCATCGGCATTCTCATCGAGCAGCACGCTGGTGCCATGCCCGTGTGGTTGGCGCCCGTGCAGGCCGTTGTTGTCGGCATCACCAGCGCGCAGGACGACTACGTGCAAAGCGTGGCGCAGGCGCTGCAGGCGCGCGGCCTCCGCGCCACTTTTGACCTGCGCCCCGACAAGATTACCTATAAAATCCGCGAACATTCCCTGCAGAAGCCGCCCTATATTCTCGTGGTTGGCGACAAGGAAAAACAGGCTGGCTCCGTTTCCGTGCGCGGACGCGGCAATACCGACCTGGGCGTCATGCCGCTGGACGCATTCATTGCGCGCATTGAAGCGGACATTGCCGCCAAGACCTGATTTTTTTCTTTCCCCGTTTTTTCAGGAGACACCAGCCATCGCTACCAACTTCCGTGACCGCCGCCGCCCGCGCGAAGAGCGCGCGCACCGCCTCAACCGCGAAATCACCGCGCCCGAGGTGCGTCTGAACGGCCCCGACAACGAACCCTTGGGCATCGTCCCGCTGCAGGAAGCCCTGCACATGGCGGGCGAGCGCGACGTGGACTTGGTGGAAATCGCCCCGAATGCCACGCCGCCCGTGTGCCGCCTCATTGACTACGGCCGCTTCCGCTATCAGGAGCAGAAAAAGGCCGCCGAAGCCAAGGCGCGCCAGACCGTGATTGAAACCAAGGAAATCAAGTTCCGTCCGGGCACCGACGAAGGCGACTTCAACATCAAGCTGCGCAACATCCGCCGCTTTCTTGAAGACGGCAACAAGGTCAAAGTCACGCTGCGTTTCCGTGGTCGTGAAATCACGCACCAGGAGCTTGGGCTGGCGCTCATCCACCGCGTGCGCGACACGCTTGGGGAAGCCGCCATGGTCGAGCAGACGCCGCGCCTTGAAGGCCGCCAGATGACCATGATGCTGGCGCCGGCGCGCAAGAAATCCGGTGGCAGCGCCAAGGCTGCTGCACCAGCGCCGGAAACGGAGCCGCCCCAGACGGCCTGATATTTCTGGAACAGTTTCCGCTGCGCCCTGTTTTCAGGGTGCGGCAGGCAAAAGTGGCTCGGGGCTTTTGCAAGTGGCACGGGTGTTCCGCGTCCGCCTCACGAGCACAAAAAAAGAAGGAGCATGAACATGCCCAAAATGAAAACCAAAAGCAGCGCCAAAAAGCGCTTCCGCGTGCGTCCGGGCGGCACTGTCAAGCGTGCCCAGGCGTTCAAGCGCCACATTCTCACCAAGAAAAGCACAAAAACCAAACGCAAACTGCGCGGCATGGTGAATGTGCATGAAACCGGAATGGCGCAAATGGCGCAAATGATGCCGTTTGCCGGGCTGTAAACCAGGAAAGAACAAGGAGAACACACATGTCCCGAGTCAAACGTGGCGTGACCGCGCGTGCGCGGCACAAGAAAATCCTGGCACTGGCCAAAGGCTTCCGTGGTCGCCGCAAAAACGTCTACCGCGTGGCAAAACAGGCGGTGATGAAGGCGGGGCAATACGCCTACCGCGACCGCCGCAACAAAAAGCGCGTGTTCCGGCGCCTGTGGATTGCCCGCATCAACGCCGCCGTGCGTGAGCTTGGCCTGACGTACAGCCAATTCATCTGCGGCATGACGCGCGCGGGCATCGGTCTGGACCGCAAGGTGCTGGCCGACATCGCCGTGCACGACAAGGAGGCGTTTGCCGCCATCGTCGAACAGGCCAAGGCCAAACTGGCCTGACGCACTGCTGCCGCCGCGCTTGGCCGCCTTTTTGCGGCGGCGCAGCGGCCTCGGGGATTGGGGCTGCGTGGCTTCAATCCCCCTTTTTCATTTTTCAAGAGATTTGTCATGACCGCCATTGCCGCTGATTTGGATGCGCTGGTGCACAGCGCCGAGGGCGCATTCAGCGCCGCCGCCACCCCTGCCGAACTGGAAAATGCCAAGGCGCAGTTTCTGGGCAAATCCGGCAGCGTCACCGCCCTGATGCGCGGCATGGCGCAGCTTGCGCCGGAAGAAAAGAAGACGCGCGGCGCCGCCATCAACCAGGCGAAACAGGCCATTGAAGCGGCCTTGAACGCGCGCCGCCAGGCGCTGAAAGACGCCGAACTGGAGCGCCAGCTTCAGGCCGAGGCGCTGGACGTGACCCTGCCCGGCCGTCGGCAGAGCAGCGGCAGCCTGCACCCCGTCAGTCTGGCATGGGAGCGCATTGAGCGCATCTTCGCCAGCATGGGTTTTGACGTAGCCAGCGGCCCGGAAATTGAAAGCGACTGGTTCAGCTTCACCGCGCTCAACAACCCGCCCAACCACCCCGCGCGCTCCATGCAGGACACCTTCTACGTGGACATGCAGGGCGAAGACGGCCAGCCCTACTGCCTGCGCCCGCACACCAGCCCCATGCAAATCCGCTACGCCTCAGCGCACGCGCGCACACATGCTGCGGCGCTGGCGCGCGGCGAAGTGCCCGAAGTGCGCGTGATTGCCCCCGGGCGCACCTACCGCGTGGACAACGACGCCACACACTCGCCCATGTTTCACCAGGTGGAAGGGCTGTGGCTGGGCGAAAACGTCAGCTTCAAGGATTTGAAGGTGACCTACCTCAATTTCTGCCGCGACTTTTTTGAAACCGACCGGCTGCAGCTGCGCTTCCGCCCCAGCTATTTCCCGTTTACCGAGCCGAGCGCGGAAATCGACATTCAGTTCCAGGAAGGGCCGCTGGCTGGCAAATGGCTGGAAGTCTCCGGCTGCGGGCAAGTACACCCGAATGTGGTCACCAATATGGGGCTGGACCCGGAGCGCTATATCGGCTTTGCCTTTGGCTCCGGCATTGACCGCCTTGCCATGCTGCGTTATGGCGTCAGCGACCTGCGCCTGTTCTTTGAAGGCGACGTGCGTTTTCTGGCGCAATTTGCCTGAACCCTGCCTGCCGGAGCAACCACCATGCAACTCCCTGAATCCTGGCTGCGCGACTTCTGCAACCCGCCCCTTTCCACCGAACAGCTTGCTGACGCCCTGACCATGGGCGGGCTGGAAGTGGAAAGCGTGCGCCCCGCCGCCCCCGCCTTCACCGGCATCGTCGTCGCCGAAATCAAGTCCGCCGAACAGCACCCCAACGCCGACCGCCTGCGCGTGTGCCAGGTGGACGCCGGGCAAGGCGGCGAGCCGCTGCAAATCGTCTGCGGCGCGCCCAACGCGCGCGCCGGTATCCGCGTGCCCTGCGCCCTCGTGGGCGCAGAACTGCCGCCCGATGAGAACGGCAAGCCTTTCAAAATCAAGGTCGGCAAGCTGCGCGGCGTAGAGAGTTACGGCATGTTGTGCTCGGCGCGCGAACTGGGCATCTCGGACGAGCACGCCGGCCTGCTGGAACTGCCCTCCGACGCCCCCGTCGGGCAGAGCGTGCGCGACTACTTGACGCTGGACGACGCGCTGCTGGACATCAAACTCACCCCCAACCTCGGCCATGCCTTGAGCGTGCACGGCACGGCGCGCGAACTCGCCGCCCTCACCGGCGCGCCGCTCACGGGCTGGGACGCGCCGCCTGTTGCCGCCAACTGCGACGAGCGCCTGCCCGTGACGGTGGAAGCCACCGACCTCTGCGGGCGCTTTTCTGGCCGCGTCATCCGTGGGCTGAACCTGCACGCCGCCACGCCCGACTGGATGGTGCAGCGCCTCGCGCGCTGCGGGCAGCGCAGCGTCTCTGCGCTCGTGGACATTTCCAACTACGTCATGTTCGAGACGGGGCAGCCCTCGCACATCTTTGACCTGGACAAAATCCACGGCGACCTGCATGTGCGCTGGGCGCGCAAGGGCGAAAAACTCGTGCTGCTCAATGGCGACGAAGTCGCGCTTGATGAAAACGTCGGCATCATCGCCGACGAGCGCGCTGTTGAATCCATGGCAGGCATCATGGGCGGCGACGCCACTGCAGTGTCCGACAGCACGCAGGCTGTGTATGTGGAAGCCGCCTTCTGGTGGCCAGATGCCATCGCCGGGCGCTCGCGCCGCTACAACTTCGCCACCGACGCCGGCCACCGCTTCGAGCGCGGCGTTGACCCCGCGAACACCGTGCGCGCCATCGAGCGCATCACGCGCCTCATTCTTGACATCTGCGGCACGCCTGACACCCGCGTCGGCCCCATTGACGACCAGCAGCAGCCGAACCTCCCACAGCCCGCGCCCATCACCCTGCGCGCCGCGCGCGCTGCCAAAGTCATCGGCATGGACATCAGCGCCGCGCAGTGCGCGGACGTGCTGCGCCGCCTTGGGCTGGAATACAGCGAAAGCGCCCCCGGCGTATTCAGCGTACAGCCCGCCAGCCACCGCTTTGACCTGCGCATCGAGGCCGACCTGATTGAGGAAATCGCCCGCCTCATCGGGTACGGCAGCCTGCCCGACACCCCGCCGCTCGCCCCCCTGCAGCCGCGCACCCCGCCCGCCACGCAGCGCAGCCGCTTTGCCGTGCGCCGCAGCATGGCGGAACTGGGCTATCTGGAAACCATCAACTTCAGCTTTGTGGACGAAGCCTGGGAGCGCGACCTCGCTGGCAACGCCGACCCCATCCGCCTGCTCAACCCCATCGCCAGCCAGATGGGCGTCATGCGCTCCTCGCTCATCGGCTCGCTGCTGCAAGTCTTGAAATACAACCTTGACCGGCGCGCCCCGCGCGTGCGCGTCTTTGAGCTGGGACGCGCCTTCCGCCGCGACGCCAGCGTGCCCACCGGCGACGCCAGCGTGCGCGGCATCAGCCAGCCTGAGCGCCTCGCCGCGCTTGCCTGGGGCAGCGCGCAGCAACAGGGCTGGGAAGGACGCCAGCAGCCCGCCGACTTCTACGACATGAAGGGCGACCTGGAAGCGCTCCTCGCCCCGCTTGCCCCCGTCTTTGAACCCGCCACGCACCCGGCGCTGCACCCCGGGCGCAGCGCGCGTATCGTGCTGGATGGCACGCCCGTTGGCCACATCGGCGAGCTGCACCCGCGCTGGCGGCAGGCGTGGGAACTGCCCAGCGCCCCCGTGCTGTTTGAAATCGAGTTGGACGCCGTCCTCGCGCGCCCCCTGCCCCACGCCGCCCCCGTGCCGCGCCAGCACGCCATCTGGCGCGACATCGCCGTCATCGTCCCCGAAGCGGTCACGCACGCGCAGGTCATGGCCGCCATCCACGCGGCACCAACGCAGGGGCTGCTGCACGGCGCCACGCTCTTTGACATCTACCGCCCCAAACCCGGGGACGCCGGCATGCAAGCGGGCGAAAAAAGCCTCGCCATCCGCCTGCAACTGGGCAGCGACCAGCCGCTGGCCGACGACGCCATCGACGCCACCGTCCAGACCGTGCTGCAAAGCCTTGCCACCGCCCTCGGCGCGCGCCTGCGCAGCTAAAACCCGAGGAGCCGTCCGCCATGCCCGCCACGCCGCCGCCCGAACTCCTGCTGGCGCTTGACTCGCTGGAAACCCCCGCGCTCACCAAAGCCAGCCTCACCGAACTGCTGTTTGAGCGCATCGGCTTCAACAAGCGCGAAGCCAAAGACATGGTGGACGCCTTCTTCGACACCCTCAGCCAGCACCTCATCGCTGGCGACAACATCAAACTCACCGGCTTTGGCAACTTCCAGCTTCGCAGCAAGGCGCCGCGCCCGGGCCGCAACCCACGCACCGGCGAAACCGTCCCCATTGCCGCGCGCCGCGTCGTCACCTTCCACCCCAGCCCCAAACTCAAGGAGCGGCTGCAAAACGGTGCAGAATAGGGGCGCCTGCTTTCAATAAGGAGCAGCGGTTGCCGCAGAGCAATGCGGCGGCTGCGCTCCTGTTTTTGAACCCTGCGCCATGCCCGCCAACGACGCCCTGCCCCCCATTCCCGCCAAGCGCTACTTCAGCATCAGCGAAGTCGCGCAACTCTGCAACGTCAAGCCCTACGTACTGCGCTACTGGGAGCAGGAATTCACCCGCCAGCTCCACCCCAGCAAGCGCAGCGGCAACCGCCGCTTCTACCAGCACCACGAAGTGCTCATGGTGCGCCGCATCCGCGAACTGCTCTACGAGCAAGGGCTGAGCATCAGCGACGCGCGCAGCCACCTGCAGGAATCCACCAAGCGCCGCCGCCCCATCGCCACCAGCGGCACCAGCGTCCCAAACGCCGGCCCCCTGCCCTCCTGGGCCGAATACCTGCTCGCCGAACTGCGCGACATCCGCAGCCTGCTCACTGCCCCAAGCGCCGCCTGACCGCACAAACTGACAGGGTATATACCAATCGCCGGCAACTTGTGCCGGCAACCAAGTGCAACATCAACAAGTATGCGCGCCTTCCTGCCTTCCCCCACCGAGCACACTGCGCCGCTATAATCCGCTCCTTTCGGCGTGTAGCGCAGCCTGGTAGCGCACTTGCATGGGGTGCAAGGGGTCGCGAGTTCGAATCCCGCCACGCCGACCATCTTTCAAGCCGCCGCTGTCCCGCATGGGCAGCGGCGGTTTTTTGTTGGCAGGCGCTGCTGCACCATACGCTTGCACTTTCCGCAAGCAGCGCACTACAATGCCACGCATGACCAGCCACGAAGCAACCCTCCAGGCCATATTTCGCACGCCAACGCGCCCCGTGAAATACCGCGCCATAGAAAGCCTGCTGCTGGCGCACGGCTTTGAAAAAGATGAAGGCAGCGGCTCGCGCCTGCGTTTTTGCGCCGACGGCGGGAAATATGTGCTGTTGGTGCATAAGCCACACAAGGGCGCGGACGCGCCGCCCGGCCTCGTGCGCCGCATCAGGGATATTCTGGAAAAGAAAGGAATCAGGCCATGAACGCCATGACGTACAAGGGCTACAGCGCCCGCATTGAGTTTGACGCCGGGGACATGCTGTTTTACGGCACGCTTGCCGGCATCAGCGATGACGTAATTTTTGCCGCCGACAATGCGGTGCAGCTTGAAAAAGAATTCCATGCTGCCGTTGATGACTACCTTGATTACTGCGCCAAACTTGGGCGCGCACCCAAAAAGCCAGCCAGCGGACAAATGATGCTGCGCCTGCCGCCAGCGCTCCATGCCCAGTGCATTGAATGCGCCCAGCTTGCCGGCGCCAGCCTCAACGCCTGGGCAAAAGAAATGCTCGAACGCGGCATCGCGCAGCAGCGCGCACACGCATAAACGCTGCGCCCCTGTCATTGCATTCGCATATCCCCCGGTTTTCTTCCACTCCCAATACGACAAAGGCCGCGCATCATGGACATGGAACGCGCACGCTTGAACATGGTCGAGCAGCAAATCCGCCCTTGGGGTGTGCATGACACGCGCGTGCTCACCCTCATGGGCACGCTGCCGCGCGAAGACTTTGTGCCCGCAGCCTGGCGCGCGCAAGCCTTCGCCGACATGCACATCCCCCTGCGCGACGGCGCCGAGGCGCTCGCCGCCGGGCAGCTCATGCTGCCCCCGCGCGTGCAAGCGCGCATGTTGCAGGAGCTGCGCCTTGACGGGCACGGCAAAGTGCTGGAAATCGGCGCCGGTTCCGGCTTCATGGCGGCGCTGCTTGGGCGCTCGGCGCAGCGCGTCATCAGCGCCGAACTGGACGCCGAACTCGCCCACCACGCGCAGGAAAACCTGCACCGCGCCGGCGTAATGAACGTGCAAGTGCGCACCGGCGACGGCATGCACATCGCCCTTGCCGAAGGGCCGTTTGACGCCATCCTGCTGTCTGGCGCCGTCACGCAGGTGCCCGACGCCCTCATCGACCAGCTCAAACCGGGCGGGCGGCTGTTCGCCCTCGTAGGCGAAGCGCCCATCATGCGCGCCACTCTGCTGCTGCGCGACACCGGCGGCGCCACCTTCACCCAGCCTTGGGACGCCGAAGCGCCCATGCTGCGCGGCGCACTGGCGCCTGAAAACCTCGTTTCTTGAGCGCAAAAACAACGGGTATCACTCTGTCGCCGGCAACATAAGCCGGCAACCAGACATATTTTCTTTGTGTATGCCTCAATGCGCCGCCATGCCGGGCACGGCGAGGCGTTGTTCCAGCTTTTTCAGGACGAGCATGGCAGCGCTGACGAGCACGAGGTAGTAGAGCGCAATGACCATGAAGGCTTCCGTGAAGCGGAAGTATTCGCCGGCGATGTTTTTGCCTTCGCCCGTGAGTTCCACGCAGGTAACGATGTAGGCCAGCGATGAATACTTGATGAGGTAGATGATTTCGTTGCCGCAGCCGTGCAGGGCACGGCGGAAGGCTTGCGGAAAGATGATGTGCAGCAGCGTCTGCCAGCGGCTCATGCCCAGCGCCATCGCGCCCTTGAACTGCCCACGACGTATGGAAAGAAAAGCGCCGCGCACATATTCGCTTTGGTACGCGCCGCTGCAGAGGATAAAGCCGATGACGGCGGCCGCGTAGGGCGAGAGTGCAATACCCAGCGAGGGCAGCCCGAAATACAGCACAAAAAGCTGCACCACGAGCGGCGTGCCCCGAAAGATGGCGGCGTAGGCATCGCCCAGCCGCCGCAGCCAGCGCGGGCCGTAGGCGCGCGCACTGCCCGCGAGCGAGCCGATGAGCACGCCGCCCAGCGCCGAGGGCACGATGAGCGCCACGCTCATCACCAGGCCCCGGTTGAGCGCGGTGAACAGCTCCTGGTAGAAGGGCGAGACTTCCATCACACGTCACCCAGATGGCTGCAAAAGCCCAGCGTGCGGCTGCCGGACTCGGGCGCCAGCAGCGCGGCGGGCGTGCCGCGCTCGACGATTTCGCCCGCTTCCATGAACAGGATTTCGTCGGCCAGCGAGTCAATCAGGTTCATCTGGTGCGTGGCCATGAGCATGGTCATGCCGCCGGCGGCAAGCTGGCGGATGACGGCAATCACTTCGCCAATCAGCTCCGGGTCCAGCGCGCTCGTGGGTTCGTCGAGCAGCAGCACCTTGGGGTCCATCGCCAGCGCGCGCGCAATCGCCACGCGCTGCTTCTGCCCGCCGGAAAGCTGCGCCGGATAAAGGTCGGCCTTGTCCGCCAGCCCCACGCGCTCAAGCTCCTGCCGGGCGCGCTCCTCGGCCTGTGGGCGCGCAAAGCCGCGCACTTTGCGCAGCGGCACGGTGATGTTGGCAAGCGCCGTGAGGTGGTCAAACAGGTTGAAATCCTGAAAAATCATGCCCACCTGCTGGCGCAGCGCATACAGGCTTTTGTTTTCGTGCCAGTTGACAGTATTGCCTTCCAGTTTAATCACGCCTTCATCGGGCAGCGTGAGGCAATTAATGCACTGCAGCAGCGTGCTTTTGCCGCTGCCCGACGGCCCGATGAGGATTTTGATTTCACCCGCCTGCAGGCTCACGCTTGCGCCTTTCAAAATGCGCTGGCCGGCAAACGCCTTGACGATATTTTCGGCTTCAAGCATGGGGGCGGTCACTGGTGTTCTCCTGCGGCGTATCCGGGAATACGCACTTTGCGCTCCAGGGCGCGCAGCGCCGCCACGCCCGCCCAGGTGAGAAGAAAATACAGCACGCCAGCGGCGATGTAGAGCGGCAGGTGCTGGTAGGTGCGCGACGCGACAAACTGCGTGCGCGCCATGATTTCAGGCGCACCCACGACAAAGGCAAGCGCCGAATCCTTCAAAATGATGGAATATTCGTTGGACCAGGCCGGAATCGCCAGCCGCAGCGCCTGCGGCAAAATGATGGTGCGTATCGCCTGCCAGCGCCCCATGCCAAGCGCGCAGGCGGCGCGGAACTGGCCGGGCGGCAGCGCCAGAATCGCGCCGCGAAAGATATTGGCCTGATACGCGCCCGTGGTGCAGCCAAGCACAATGGCCACGGCCGTGAGCGCCGATATTTTAATATCCAGCCAGGTAAATAAACCGAAATAGAATAAAAAAAGCAGTGCCAGCACCGGCACGCCACGGAAAAACCAGAGGTAGAGCGCCAGCAGCGCGCGCAGCCAGCGCGGTCCGTAAACCAGCGCGGCGGCGGCGGGAACACCGATGACCAGCCCGATGAACATGGCCGCCGCGACGATGAGGGCAGTGTTGCCCACACCGGCGAGCAGATAGGGCAGCGCCGTGATGACGGCGCTGAGTTGGGTGTCCACGGGCTGGCTTTCGCGCTGGCGCTTTCAAAACGGGCGGATTATTCCGCCTTGGGCTGGTTCAGCTTGTATTTTTCTATGAGCTGTTTCCATTCGGGTGAAGCCATGAGCTTTTTCAGGCTGGCATTCACGCGCGCGAGCAGTTCCTTCTCTTCCTTGCGCACGGCGTAGCCAAAACTTTCTTCGGGCATGCCAAAAGTGCCGAGGATTTGCACGGGCTTTTTGCTCGCGGCGTCCTGCGCCGGGGCGTCGTCCATCACGGCGGCGTCAATGCGGCCATTGAGCATGTCTTCGACGGCCAGCGGTGAAGAGTTGTAGAGGCGCAGCTTGGTTTTGTAGCCTTTTTCCTCGATTTCCTTTTTCAGCCATTTGGCTTCCGGCGTGCCCTGCTGCACGCCCACGGTCTTGTCGCTCTTGAAGATTTCTTCCACGGTGATTTTGGCGTCTTTCTTCGCCACCATCACCAGTTTCACCACCCAGTAGGGTTCGGAAAAAGCGACCTGTTTGGCACGTTCTTCATTAATCGTCATGCCGGAGGCGATGATGTCGATTTTCTTCGTCACCAGGCTGGTGACGATGCCGTCCCATTCCATGGGCTGGTGGGTGACTTCCACGCCCATGTCCTTGGCGACCCAGTCCATCGCGTCCACGTCAAAGCCGCTGGGCTTGCCGGAGGCGTCCACGAAGGCGAAGGGCGGGAAATTGGCGTCAATGCCGTTGACGAGTTTGTCAGCGGCCTGCGCCGGAGCCGCCGCAATGAGCAGCGCCGAGAAAATGGAGAAAAGAAGTTTTCGCATGGCTTGGGGTTCCTTTTTTGGGGAGAAAAAACCGGAAAATCTGCCTGCGGCACCACGCACGGGCGGCGCGCGCCACAAGGCGCGGCATTATGCCAAGGCGCGCGCTGCGCCGCCGGGCGCGGCAGCCGCTACCATCGGGCGCTTTGCCCTGCCCTCTTGCACCATGACTGCATCGTTTGCCTCCATCTCCGCCCGCCGCGTCTATTTCGTGCGCCACGGCCAGAGCAGCTCCAACGCCGGCGCGCTCTCGGTGCCGCACGCCGAAGTGCCGCTCTCGCCGCTCGGCGAGGCGCAGTCGCTTGCTGTCGCGCCGCTGCTGCCCGCCCAGCCTGCGCTGGTGCTCACCTCGCCCTATGTGCGCGCGCGCCAGACGGCAGCGCCCTACTGCGCGCTCTGCGGCGTGCAGATGCACGAAGTGGACTTGCTGCACGAGTTTGACGCCATCGCCTTCCACCTGATTGAAGGCATGACGGGCGAGCAGCGCCGCCCGGTGACGGCTGAATTCTGGGGCAAGGCCGACCCGCTGCTGCGCACGGGCAAGGACAAGGAAACCTTCACCGAGTTCGCCACGCGCGTGCGCGCCTTCCGCGACATCGTGCTGCCCGTGCTGCCAAATGAGACCGTCATCTTCGGGCACGGCACCTGGATTGCGCTGCTCCTCTGGATGCAGCTGGGCTTCAACCCGCTGGTGGAGCGCGGCATGCGGCGCTTTCGCGGCTTCCAGCAGGGGCTGCCCATGCCCAACAGCTCCATCTGGTGCGCGCAGGAGCTGGCGCCCGGCCAATGGCGCACGCAAATCCTTGAAGACAAGATAGACACCGTGATGGCGCAAACCATCAAGAAGTAGGGTATGCAATGTTTGCCGGCTTTATAAGCCGGCAATCAAATATATTGTTCAATGGTATCTTTTGACCGAAAGATACCTAAACAATAAGCATTGCATTTCCGGCTTATAAAGCCGGCGACGAATGAATACCCTGCGTTTATTCTGGCTGCCAATCCGCAGGGCACAGAGCTTGTGGCGCTGAAATAGCCCAGCAAGCCTGCTGGAGCGGCGAGAATCCCCCCTTCGCAATCGGGCGGCAGCTTTTTCGCGCCGATTCACCTCAACCAGGAGCACAAGCATGTTCGCGCAACTCATCGGAACCCTAAGTGGCTGGCTGTACAGCTACATCCTCATCTTTCTCCTCATCGGGGGCGGGCTGTATTTCACCTTCAAAACGCGCTGTGTCCAGCTCAAGTACTTTGGCGAGTGCATCCGCGTGGTGGGTGAAAAGCCACCCATCAGCGGCTCGGTTTCCTCCTTCCACGCCCTCATGGTGTCCACCGCCTCGCGCGTGGGCACGGGCAACATCATCGGTGTGTCCACGGCCGTGTGCCTGGGTGGCTACGGCGCGGTTTTCTGGATGTGGGTCATTGCCCTGGTCGGCGGCGCCTCGGCCTTCATTGAAAGCACGCTGGCGCAGATTTACAAGCGCCGCGACGAAAACGGCCACTTCTACGGCGGCCCGGCCTACTACATCGAAACCTGCATCAAGAACCGCGTGCTTGCCGTCATCTTCGCCGTGTCCCTGATACTGACCTACGGCGCGGGCTTCAACATGCTGGCCTCCTACAACCTGCAATCCACCTTCAGCGCCTACGGCTTCTACCACGCCACCATCACCCCGGTCATCATCGGCGCCATCACCGCAGCCATCGTGTTCTACTGTCTGGCGGGCGGCGGGCGGCGCGTCATCAACGTCACCTCGGTGCTCGTGCCATTCATGGGGCTGTTGTACGTGGCTGTGGCGTTCTACGTGGTGGTCACCCACATCGGCCTCTTGCCCGGCGTGTTGGGCAAGATTTTTGCCGACGCCTTTGATTTCCCCGCCATCTTCGGCGGCCTCTCCGGCTCTTGCCTGGTCTACGGCATCAAGCGCGGCCTCTACTCCAACGAGGCGGGCGTGGGCAGCGCGCCCAATGCGGCCGCCGCCGCCGACGTGTCCCACCCGGTGAAGCAGGGTCTGGTGCAGATGCTCTCCGTCTTCATCGACACGCTGGTGCTCTGCACCTGCACCGCCATGATGCTGCTCTGCTCCGGCACCGCGCCCAGCGCCGAGCTGGCGGGCGCGCCCTACGTGCAGGCGGCGCTCAAGGGGGCGCTCGGCGACATCGGCCCGGTCATCATCACGGTGGCCATGGCGCTCTTTGCCTTCACCACGCTGCTGGGCAATCTGTACTACTGCGACAACCTGCTGATTTACCTGAACGGCAAAAAGCGCCCGGACAAGGACTTCATGCTGGGCTTCCGCATCGTGGCTGCCTTGCTCATCTTCGTTGGCGCCATCATCAGCATGGGGCTGGCCTGGGACGTGGCCGACGTGCTCATGGGCATCATGGCGCTCATCAACGTGCCGGTCATCATGGTCATCGGTGGCCGCGCCATCGCGGCTCTGGGCGACTACGCCAAGCAGCGCCAAGCTGGACAGAACCCTGTCTTCAAGGCGGCCAGCATCGGCCTCACCGACACGGAGTGCTGGAAATAGCGCGTGACTGAACCGGCCTTGCGAAACATGCGCGCCTGCCGGCGCGCATACGCTTTTGGTCGCAGCGTGTTGAAACGGCGCAGGAGCAGGAAGTCTTACGGCTGCCAGTACGCCGCGCGCACAAACATGGTCACCAGCGGCTCACCGCCCACGGCGCGGCTGCGGTGGCCATGCACAGCGTCGTCAAACGTGGCGCCTGCGGGCAGCGTGTCGCCTGAATAGAAGAACTGCCCCGGGCCAAAGGTGCGCGCGCTGCCGTCGCGCAAGCCAATTTCCATGCACCCCTGCAGCACCACCAGCCATTGCGGTTCCCCGGTGCAGTGAAAGCTGCTGGCGAAATCCGGCGGGCTGCGGCGCAATTGCCAGCCGCCCGAGGGCGCAAGCGCCGTCAAGCGGCTTGCGGGCGTGCCCTGCGGCAGGGCGACGGCCACGTCACGAAAGCGCGCAAAGCCGTCCGCGCCCGTTTCCAGCAGCGTGACGGTGAGGGTTTCTGCTGCCGCGCTCATGCGGCTTCTCCTTGTGCTTCTGCAGGCTGTTCTGCGGGCCGCGCTGCGGCTGCCCGCTTTTCAGCGCGCCCGGCTTTCCACGCGCCGAAGATGGCGATAAGGCCGGGCACCAGTATCAACGCCCAGATGATGATGCTCAGGTTCTGCTTCACCCACGGAATGTTGCCGAACAGGTAGCCCGCGCCGCTCACGCCGATGACCCAAATCAGCGCGCCCGTGACGTTGAACATGGTGAAGCGGCTGCGCGTCATCGCCGCCACGCCCGCCACAAAGGGCAC
>JAFRYL010000088.1 GCA_017437605.1 Ottowia sp.
CTGCGCGGGCGTGGCGTGTGCCGTCATGGTTGCCGACTGCCTGCCCGTGCTGCTGGCCGATGCTGCCGGGCGCGCAGTGGCCGCCGCACACGCGGGCTGGCGCAGCCTTGCTGCTGGCGTGCTGGAAACAGCCGTGGAGCGCGTGCGCCAGTTGGCGGGGGAATCTGATGCCGAAGTGCTCGCCTGGCTTGGCCCCTGCATCGGTCCAGGCGCCTTTGAAGTGGGCGGCGAAGTGCGCGCTGCTTTTACCCGCGCCAATGTCGCTGCCGACATCTGCTTTCTGTCTCGCGGAAAAGGCTGGCTGGCGAGCCTGCCAGCGATCGCGTGCCAGCGCCTCCTTGCCTGCGGCGTGCGCCGCATCAGCGGCAACGACGGCAGCGCCGACTGGTGTACGTTCAGCCAGCCCGAACGCTGGTATTCCTACCGCCGCGACGGTGGCGCAACCGGGCGCATGGCTGCGTGTGTGTGGTTGGAGTGATACCCATTGCTATGCTTATTCATCGCCGGCTTATGTTGCCGGCGATGAAGCGTGAATACAGAGGGTATATGAAAATCAGGCATGAAAAAACCGCGCTTGCGGCGCGCGGTTTTCATGGGTGGCAGGTGCTCATTCGCCCAAGCGGTGGAGCTTCTGCGCGGCGCTTTTGCGCCCGCGCTTGGCGGCCTGGCGATAGAGGCGCACGGCTTCGTCACGGTTTTGTTCCACGCCGATGCCGTCAAGGTAGCAGTCGCCCATGTCTTCCAGCCCGATGGCGTGTCCGGCTTGTGCGGCTTTCTGGTACCACTGAAAGGCGGCGGCGGTGTCGCGTTCCACGCCCTTGCCTTGGCGGTACAGGTCGCCGAGGTTGTGCATGGCGAGCGCATTGCCGTAACTGGCAGCGAGCTGGTAATACTCGTAGGCTTTTTCTGCATTTTTCTGCAGCCCGTGCAGCCCGCGCTCGTGCCACACACCGAGGCTGTTGATTTTTGCGGCGTTTTGCGGATTTGGAGCCGCGGCGGCGGAAAGTGCCTGGCTGAGCGCCTTGTCCGCCCCCGGCTGCGCAGATGCGGGTGCGGCGGCAAAGAGCGCGGCGATGAGGGCAGCGGCGCAGGCGGCGGTTTTGGCGGTGGTGTGCATGACGGTTGCTCCTTGGTGGCGGTGCGGAAAGTGGCAAGCATACGCGCAGCGCCTGCCACAATCCTTTCCATGACACATACTTCTGATGCACTGCCGCACACGCTGGACGGCTGGCTGCAGCTCGTGGAGCAGCGCAGTCCGGAGCGCGTGATTGACCTTGGGCTGGAGCGTGTGCGCGCGGTGGCCGCGCGCATGGGGTTGCGTGTGGCGGTGCCGGTGTTCACGGTGGAGGGCACGAATGGCAAGGGGTCGGTGTGCGCGCTGCTGGAGGCGATGCTGCGCGCGGCGGGCTGGCGCACGGGCGTCTACACCTCGCCGCACCTGCTGCGCTTTGAGGAACGTTGCCGCATTGATGGCGAAATCGCCGCGCCGGAGGTGCTGGCCGCCGCCTTTGCGCGCGTGGAGGCGGCGCGCGGCGACGCGCCGCTGACCTACTTTGAGTTCACCACGCTCGGCATTCGGGATGCGCTCTCGCGCGCGGGCGGGGACGCATTCATTTTGGGAGTGGGGCTTGGCGGGCGGCTGGACGCAGTGAACATCGTGGACAC
>JAFRYL010000089.1 GCA_017437605.1 Ottowia sp.
CCGCCGCGCGTAGCGCGGACAGGGGGAGAGGGTCGGGGAGAGGGGGAGCATTGCGCAGCAGCGAATTACTGGCGGGTATAACTTACTCGCCGGCACAAGTTGCCGGCGATAGAACACTCTATCATTGAGTATCCATACAATTCCATATACACCAATACATAACATCTGATTGCCGGCTTGTTATGCCGGCAAGCAATCACATCTTGCAAGAGTATCGGTCAGTGTCCGCCACCCCAGAAACCGCCCTCCCCTCGCCCGCACGCTTGGCGTGGCGGCGCTTTCGCGCGCACCGCCTTGGCTACGCCAGCTTCCTGCTGTTTGCCGCGCTCGTGCTTTTGAGCCTGATGGCGGAACTGCTCTCCGGCGACAAGCCCCTGCTCGTACGCTATGAAGGCCAGTTCTATGTGCCGCTCGTCAAAACCTATCCGGAAACCGTATTCGGCGGCGACTTTGAAACCGAAACCGATTATCTTGACCCATTCATCCGCCGCCAATTGAGCGCCCCCGGCAACTGGGCCATCTACCCGCCCAATCACTACGGCGCCGACACCATCAATTATTTTTCCACTGCTCCCAACCCCGCGCCGCCCTCGCGCGAAAACTGGCTCGGCACCGACGACCGTGGGCGCGACATGCTCGCACAACTCATTTATGGCTTCCGCGTCAGCGTGCTCTTTGCGCTCGCCCTCACTGCTGTGGGCATCACGCTGGGCGTCGCCGCCGGCGCGCTGCAAGGCTGGATGGGCGGCAAAACCGATTTGCTGCTGCAGCGATTTACAGAAATCTGGTCATCCATGCCGGAGCTGTATTTGCTCATCATATTCAGCGCCGTCCTCTCGCCCAGCGTCGCACTGCTGCTCGTGCTGCTTTCATTATTCAGCTGGATGGGGCTGGCCGCCTACGTGCGCGCCGAATTTCTACGCAACCGCCAGCTTGATTACGTCAAAGCCGCACGCGCCCTCGGCGTCCCAAGCAGGCAAATCGTGCTGCGGCATGTGCTGCCAAACAGCTTGACGCCCGTCGTCACATTCATGCCGTTTTTGATGAGCGCCGCCATCCTGTCGCTCACCTCGCTGGATTTTCTTGGCCTCGGCGTACCCCCCGGCACGCCGTCGCTTGGCGAACTCCTCAGCCAAGGCAAAAACAACATCGACGCTTGGTGGATAACCCTCTCCACCTTCGGCGTCCTCGCCCTCACCCTGCTGCTCCTCACCCTCATGGGCGACGCCCTGCGCGACGCCCTCGACCCGCGCCGCGCGGCGCATTGACCCGAAATGCCCGCCCTGCTTGAAGTCAACAACCTGCACGTCGCCTTTGGCGCTGCTGCGCCTGTGGTGCAGGGGGTGTCGCTGGCACTCGCGGCGGGCGAGAAGCTGGCGCTGGTGGGCGAGTCGGGGTCGGGCAAGACGCTCACGGCGCTGGCGCTGCTGCGGCTGTTGCACGGCGCGCGCACCACTGGGCAGGCGCTCTGGCGCGCGCCGGGGCAGCCGGAGCGCGATTTGCTCTCGCTGCCCGAGCGCCAGATGTGTGCACTGCGTGGCGACGAAATCGCCATGATTTTTCAGGAGCCGATGACGGCGCTCAATCCGCTGATGACGGTGGGCGCGCAGATTGCCGAAGTGCTGCGCCTCAAACGCGGCATGGGCGCGACGCAGGCGGCGCGCGAGGCAGTGGCGCTGCTGGAGCGCACCGGCATCCCGCAGCCGGAGCGCCGCGCGCACGCCTACGCGCACCAGTTGAGTGGCGGGCAGCGCCAGCGCGCCATGATTGCGATGGCGCTGGCGTGCGCGCCGCGCCTGCTGCTGGCCGACGAGCCGACGACGGCACTGGACGTGAGCCTGCGCGCGCAGATGCTGGAGTTGCTGGACGAACTGCGCCGCGAAAGCGGCATGGCAGTGCTGCTGATTACGCACGATTTGCCGCTGGTGCGCCGCTTTGCCGACCGCGTGGCCGTGATGCAGCACGGGCGCATCGTGGAGCAGGGGGCTACGGGCGCCGTGTTCGCCGCGCCGCAGCAGCCGTATACGCAGGCGCTGCTGGCCAGCGCGCCCGTGCGCTGCGTAGACGAAAACGCAGGCGCAGGCGCGGCACCGCTGCTGGCCGCCAGCGGCCTGGGCGTGCGCTACCCCACGCCGCTGCCGGGTGTGCGCGGCTGGTTCAAAAAAGGGAGCTTTACCGCCTTGCAGGGCGTGGATTTCACGCTTGCGCCCGCGCGCACGCTGGGCGTGATTGGCGAATCGGGTTCGGGCAAATCCACGCTGGCGCAGGCGGTGCTCAATCTCCTGCCGCGCCAGCAGCTTGACGGCTCGCTGCACATTGCCGGAAGCACATGGAGCGGCAAGGAGCGCATCGACCGCCCATTGCGCCGCATCGCGCAGTTTGTGTTTCAAGACCCGTTTTCATCGCTCTCGCCGCGCATGACGCTGGGCGCCATCGTGGGCGAAGGCTTGCAGGTACACGAGCCGCAGCTTGATGAACAAGAGCGCCTCGCGCGCGTGCGCCAGGCGCTGGCGGACGTGGGGCTGGAAGAGGCGCAATTCCCCGGCCTGCTCATGCGCTATCCGCACGAATTTTCTGGCGGGCAGCGCCAGCGCATTGCCTTGGCGCGCGCACTCATCGTGCGCCCGCAGCTTCTGGTGCTGGACGAGCCAACCAGCGCGCTGGACGTGAGCATTCAGCAACAAGTGCTCTCACTTTTGCAGTCGCTGCAGCGCGAGCGCGCGCTGGCGTATCTGCTGATTACGCACGACGTGGCCGTGGTGCGCGCCATGGCGCATGATGTGCTCGTGCTCAAGGACGGGCAGGCCGTGGAAAGCGGCGCGGCGCTGCAAGTGCTGGGGGCGCCGCAGCACCCCTACACGCAGCAGCTTCTGGCGGCGGCCGCTCCACCATCCAACTGAAAACAAGGAAACACACCATGCGCATCATCGCTGGACTGTTTGGCATCCTCGGCGTCTTTGCCGCCCTGTTCGTCGTGCTGCATTTGGCGCGCGTGCAAAGCACCGCCATCACCCCCGCTGCGCTGCCCTCGCCCACTGCTTCCGCGCCCGCGCCCACCGTGCGCGAGCAAAGCCAGCAAATCCAGCAGAACTACCAGCAGGCGGTGGAACAGGTCATGGAACAGTCGCGCCGCCAGATGCCCGAAGAGGCCGAATAGTCCGCGCCTCATTCATATACTCATATAAATTGCATCACATTGCCGGCTTATATTGCCGGCAAACAATCAATACCCCTTCAACACACCCAATTCAGACAACAAAAAACGGGCTTTGCCGCCCGTTTTTTCTGTGCGGTGTGTTTTCAGTGCGCTCTACCGCACAGCAGGAGTGCAAGCAGGGCGACAATGCAGATGACAAACCAGACGAATGACCAGTTGGCAATCGAGCCGCCGAGGAAGCTCCATTCCACCACGCTGCAGTCGCCCGTGCCCTCAAAAATCTTCGGGATAGCGCGACTCAGTGGCATATCGGTAATCATGCCGTAAATGTCGCCGCGCCCGCAGGTGGAAAACTCGGGCTGGTTCCACTGCAGCCAGCTTTGGCGCGCGGCAGTCGCCATGCCAAAACCAGTGACGAGCAGTGCGGGAATGCCCCATGCGCGCCAGCCGAGCGGCGTTTTACACAGCGCAGCTGCAGTGCAGAAAATGCCGCCCACAATGACGCACATGCGCTGCACAATGCACATGGGGCAGGGTTCAAGTTCCAGATACAGCGTGAAATAGAAAATGCTCATCAACGTCATGATGAGGCATATGCCGGCAATGGCAGCAAACCCCAGGCGCGGGCGGCGCAGCAGGGTGGAAATGAGGTTTTTTATGGCGTTCATTTTTTAATGCTCAGAAAAATAACTCCCCCTCACCCCTGCCCCTCTCCCCCTGTCCGCTGCGCGGCGGGGGCGAGGGAAAAAAGTGGGAGGTCGGAGAAATCGGCTTGGGATGTATTTTCTTCCAGAAAGTTCAGTCCCGCGCCGCTGTCCAGCATGGCGAGCATGGCGGCTTCATCTATCACGCGCACGCCCAGCGCGCGCGCCTTGTCCAGCTTGCTGCCAGCTTCCGTGCCAGCGACGACGCAGCTTGTCTTGGCGCTGACGCTGCCCGCAACTTTGGCGCCGGCGGCTTGCAGGCGCTCCTTGGCCTGTTCGCGGCTCATGGTGGGCAGCGTGCCGGTGAGCACAAAGGTCGCGCCCGCCAGCGGCTGCGGCGCGTCTTTGGCGGGCGCCCCCTCCTCCCACGTCACGCCAGCGGCGCGCAGCGCCTGAACCAGCGCGCGGCTGCCGGGCTGCGCAAAAAAGCTGTGCAGGCTGTGCGCCACGGCGGGGCCGACGTCCTCCACCTGCATGAGCGCCTCTTCGTCCGCGTCCATGATGGTGTCCAGCGTGCCGAAGTGCCGCGCCAAGTCTTGCGCGGTGCGTTCGCCCACGTGCCGGATGCCAAGGGCAAAGAGGAAGCGCGGCAGCGTGGTGTGTTTGGAGCGTTCCAGCGCATCCAGCAGGTTTTGCGCCGAGCGCTCACCCATGCGGTCAAGCGCAGCCAGCGGCGCAAGCTGCAATCCATACACATCCGCCAGCGACTGCACCATGCCGCTTTCGCAGAGTTGCGCGGCGAGTTTTTCGCCCAGCCCCTCAATGTCCATCGCGCGGCGGCTGGCGAAGTGCTGCAGCGCCTGCTGGCGTTGCGCGGCGCACAGCGCTCCTGCGGTGCAGCGGCGGTCGGCCTCTCCCTCCTCGCGCACGGCTTCGCTGCCGCACACAGGGCAGTGCGCTGGCATGACGAAGGGCACAGCCTCCGGCGGGCGGCGCTCCATGAGCACGGACACCACTTCGGGTATCACATCACCCGCGCGCCGCACCACCACGGTATCACCCACGCGCACGTCCTTGCGCTGCACTTCCAGCTCGTTGTGCAGCGTGGCGCGCGCCACCAGCGCGCCGCCCACCGTCACCGGCTGCAAATGCGCCACGGGCGTGAGCCGCCCCGTGCGCCCCACCTGCACCTCAATGGCGAGCACCTGCGTCAACTGCTCCTGCGGCGGATATTTGTGCGCCACCGCCCAGCGCGGCTCGCGGCTGGCAAAACCAAGGCGGCGCTGCTGCGCCAGCGCGTCCACCTTGTAGACCACGCCGTCAATATCAAACGGCAGCGCGTCGCGCTGCGCCGCGATTTTGGCGTGATATTCCAATAATGCCGCTGCTCCGTGCGCGCACTGCGCCAAATCAGATACAGGAAAACCCCAGGCGCGCAGCGCCTGCAAAATATCCCAGTGATATTCAAATACCGGCCCGCCCTCTTGCGGCGGCGTGATGGCGCCCAAACCGTAGGCAAAAAAACTCAAACGCCGCTGCGCCGTGATGCGTGAATCAAGCTGCCGCACCGCGCCCGCCGCCGCATTGCGCGGATTGGCAAAGGTGCGCGCCGCCTTGTCGCCCGCCGCCATCAATTGCCTCTGGCGTTCGTTCAAGGCTTCAAACGCATCGCGGCGCATATACAGCTCGCCCCGCACTTCCAGCAGCGGCGGCGCGCTGCCCTGCAAACGCAGCGGAATCTGCTGCACCGTGCGTATATTCGCCGTCACGTCCTCACCCGTGCTGCCGTCGCCGCGCGTGGCGGCCTGCACCAGCACGCCGTGTTCATAACGCAGATTGATGGCCAGCCCGTCAAATTTCGGCTCCGCCACATAGTCAATGACTGCATCGCCCACCAGTTCCAGCGCCGCGCGCACGCGCGCATCAAAGGCGGCGGCGCCCGCCGGGGAGCTGTCCGTTTCCGTGTGAATGCTCAACATCGGCACGCTGTGGCGCACCTGGGCAAATTCGGCCAGCGGCGCACCGCCCACGCGCTGCGTGGGTGAATCGGGCGTGCGCAATTCAGGGTGCGCCGCTTCCAGCGCCTGCAACTCGGCAAACAGGCGGTCATATTCCGCGTCCGGCAATTCGGGCGCGTCCAGCGTGTAATACTGGTGCGCGGCGCGGTTCAATTGCTCGCGCAGTGCGGCGGCCTGGGTTTCTGGTGTCATTTTCAATGGCATCTATGAATTAATGCAGCATATCTATTTCTTGCTGCACGGCGTCAAGAAAGCGCGCGGCGTGCGCACCGTCCATCTGCGCGTGGTGGAACTGGAATGATACGGCAAGTGTCGCACCGCGCAACAGGCGCTTTCTGTAGCGCCCCCATATCATAAAAGGGTTGTTGTAGATGCCGCTATACATGTTGACGGCGCCGTCAATATCATGCTGCGCCAGCGAAGATGTGCCAATAATCATGTAATCACCGTCAAGATTATGGTCTGCGCTGCGTTCACGCACCTGCCCCGTCAAGGTAAGATAGTCTCGGTTGAACTGCCGCCAATCATCCGAAAAAGGAATATCGCAGGTGTTGATGCCGCCGCTGTCTGTCGCTACGACCACATTGACCGCCAGTCGCTCATATTGCAGCAGTTTTCCATCCGACGGCAGCAAATAGAACTCCTCTATTTTTGACGCCGCCCGGCCAATGCACCAGCACATCAACATGTTGAATTTGCAGCCGCGCCTGCGGCACATTTTGAGCGCCCGTCCCACGTCCAGCGTCTTGAACAGTGTCACCATCGGCATGGGCGCCTGCATCCACTGGGCAAAAGCGGCGGCGCGTGTGGTTTGTGCGGGGTCAACTTCGTGCATGGCAAAGTGTTTCATGCGGCAGCCAGAAACAAATCCGGCTGCTCCCAGCCACCGGCAAGATTGCGGCTGATATACAGCGCCTCGTGCGTCACTTCTTTTTTGCCCAGCAACAGCGCCTGCGTGGACAAGCCCGCGCGCAGCAGCACACGACGGCAGCCCAAGTCTGGCGGCAGTTCGCGCCCGTAGCTTTGGCTGCCGCGCGTGCCGTCGTAACTGACCAGAAAATCGATGCCGCGCCGGTTCAGGCCGTCCAGCGCGGCGGCAAATTCATCAATATCCACACCGGCAAGGTAACGCTGGTCGCGCGCACCTGACACTCCTTGATAGGGCGGGTCCATATACACAATATCACCCTGCTTGCATTGCTCCAGCACTTCGCGGTAATCCAGCGCAGAAAATGCAGTCTTGCCGTGCAGCAGCGTGGTAACGGCGGCGATATTTTTTTCCAGCTTTTCCGGGCGCGTGCCGTGGCGCCGTTTGTCGGGCGACTGGTTGAATGTGCCGTCTTGTGCGTAGCGCACTGCGCCTTTCACGCAGCGTGCCAGCAGATACAGCATATTCGCCGCCGTCTGTTCGCCGCTGTTGAAGTTTTCGCGCACATGGTAAAAGTGCGCCACATGTCCGTCCGGCCATGAAAACTGTTGTTCCCACACACGGCGATATTCCGCCAGCAATGCCTGCGGCTGCTGCACGGCAGCGCGCAGAATATCCACGAGCGGCGCGTTCAAATCATTCACCCAGAAGCCGCCGCAGCGCCCGTGCGCGGCCACGGCAAACGTCATGGACGCCATGCCCGCAAACGGCTCCACAAAGCGCGCAAAGCGCGCCGGCATGTGCCGCAGGATGTGCGGCGCCAGCAGGCGTTTGGAGCCTTGATATTGAACGATGTTGGGAATGATGTTCATGGAGTATTGATTGGTCGCCGGCTTCATAAGCCGGCAATCAAGCATTGCTATCGTCAGTATCAGCCAATCCCGGCAGCCACAGCCCATCCAGCCGCACGCCGCGCGCAGCGCGCACGGCGCGGCGGCAGGCGCGCTCCACTGCCTCAGCCGCCATGAGGCAGAGCACGTTGAAGTCTGCGGCAGGAGCCTTATGTGTTTCGCCGGCTTTCCCCGTGGCAAGGGCAAAGAGTGCGTCGCCGTCGCTCATGGTGTGGATGGGTGCGATGGCGCGCGCCAGCCCGTCGTGCCCCGCGCCCGCGAGCCGCATACAGCGCGCCTTGGGCAAAGCCGCATCCGTGGCAATCACGCCGATGGTGGTGTTGGTGCCGGACAGCCCGGGCAGCACCGCCTCGCCCGCCAGCGCAGCGGCGGTGGCGTCCAGCAGTTCGCGGCTGTCTGCCGAGCGGCGCGCGCCAGCGATGGGGCGGCCTGCTTCGCGCACGTCGCCCAGCGCGTTGACGGCAATCAGCGCGCCCACGGTGACGCCGCCCACGCGCACAGCGGCGCTGCCGATGCCGCTTTTCATGGCGCGCTCCATGCCAAAGAGCTTGCCCACGCTGGCACCCGCGCCAGCGCCCACACAGCCCTGCGCGACAGGCGCGTTGCTGGCGGCTTCGCACGCGGCGTAGCCAGCGTCGGCATCGGGGCTGATGCGCGCGTCGCCCACAGGCAAATCAAACAGCACCGCCGCCGGCACGATGGGCACCAGGCTCCCGGGCGCCGTGCCCACGGGCAGGCCAATGCCGCGCCCTTCCAGCCAGCGCATCACGCCGCTGGCGGCGTCCAGCCCCCATGCGCTGCCGCCCGAAAGCAGCACGGCGTGCACCGTCTCCACAAGGTTGCCGGGCGCGAGCAAATCCGTCTCGCGCGTGCCGGGCGCCGCGCCGCGCACGTCCACGCCGCCCGTGGCACCCGCGCGCGCGAGCACCACGCTGCACCCCGTCGGGCGGCGCGCGTCGGTGCAATGCCCCACTTCAATGCCGCGCACGGCGGTGATGGTGTCGTTGTTCATGATTTTCTTTGGGTATCAAGTGGTGGGCGGCCTAAGTGGCCGGCAAATGTATATATACAGAGAGAGTATCAACCGTTTTCCCTTGTTTCGTCTGTTGTTTCCTCCGGCTCCGGCACGCCTTTGTTGGCGAGCGCATCGGCGCGTTCGTTGCCCGCGTCGCCGGCGTGCCCCTTGACCCAGTGCCAGGTGATGCGGTGCTCGCCGCCATTGGCGAGGCGGTCAAGCTGCTGCCAGAGTTCCAGGTTTTTCACGGGCTGTCCGCCTGCGGTGCGCCAGCCTTTGCGCCGCCAGTTCGCTATCCATGCGGTGATGCCTTGGCGCACGTATTGGCTGTCGGTGTAGATGTTCACTTCGCAGGGGCGTTTGAGCGCTTCCAGCGCGCGGATGACGGCCGTGAGTTCCATGCGATTGTTGGTGGTGAGCGCCTCGCCGCCAAACAGCTCTTTTTCGCGCGCGCCCGAGAGCAGCAACGCGCCCCAGCCGCCGGGGCCGGGGTTGCCCTTGCAGGCGCCGTCGCTGTAAATGGTGACGGCGGGGAGCCGCCCGGCCTTTTCACTCATCGGCGGGCACTTTCTGCGGCGCACCGCTGCTGCTGGCGGCTGGCACTGCGGCCCCCAGCGGCGCGGCGCGGGTGCGGCGCCAGCCGCTGCGCAAGGGGCGCACGCCATACACGCGCCGCGTGGCGAAGATGAAGTAGACGGCGCCCAGCGCGGGTGCAAAACGCTGTCCCAGCGCGGGCAGGCCGCAGCCAAAACGCACGGCGTTCACCTCAACGCCGAGCAGCCGCAGCCAGTCGCACAGCCGCCTGTGAGCAATCAGCTTTGTTTCGGGCGGCAGCCAGGGTGCGGGCTGCAGCCCGCAGCGCCGCATGAGCCGCACGCGCTGCTGCCGCCAGCCCCACACGCCCCACGGGTTGATGCCGGTTATCGCCACTTTGCCCTCGGGTGCGAGCACGCGCTGCACTTCGCGCAGCGTGGCGTGGGCGTCGCCACAAAGCTCCAGCGTGTGCGGCAGCACAACCAAATCAAGGCTGGATTCGGCAAAGGGCAGCGCCTGCGGCAGCGCAAGCAGCGCGAGGCGCGAGGGTTGCCCCGCTGCGGGTGCTTCGGGCAGCGCCAGCCAGCGGTGCTGAATGGGCGTGGCGGCAAGGGCGTCCAGCGCGGGCAGCCCAAGCTGCAGCGCGTGGTAGCCAAAGGCGCCAGCGAGGTACTCCTCGCACTGCGCGCGCTCAAACTCCAGCAGGCGCTGACCTGCCGCGCCCGCCAGCCATTCGTGCAGTTCGGCGCTCATGCCGCGCCCCCAATGGAAGGTGAAAACTGCTTC
>JAFRYL010000090.1 GCA_017437605.1 Ottowia sp.
GCTGGCTTCGGGCTGTTCGCTGCGCTCGCCACGTTCGGCGCGCTCGCCTCGGCGCGAGCGGCGGCGCGATGGGCGCTGTTCGCCTTCGCCTTCGGCGTTGCTGCGTTCCGGCGCGCGCTCGGCGCGTTCGGCGCGCTCCTGCGCGCGTTCCAGCTCTTCCACTTCGGCGCTGCGCGGTGCGCTTTGCTTGGGCGTGGTGCTTTTGTTGGAGCGTTCGCTGCGTTCACCGCGTTTGCTTTCGCCGCTGCGGCGGTTGCGTTGCTGTTCGTTTTTGTCGCTGCGTTCGCTGTCGGCGGCGTCGCTGCTGCCACGGCGCTTGCGGTTGCGTTCGCCGCCTTGCTGTTGCTGCTGGCGGCGTTCGCCGCTTTCGCCGTTGCCGCCTGCGCCACGGCGCCGGCGTCCGCCACGGCGCGAGTCGTTGCGGCGGGAGGCGGGGGCGCGTTCTTCTTCGGCGGTGGTGGCGCTGGCGCCGAGTCCGAAGAGGCTGCGCAGCCAGTCCAGGAAGCGCGCGGCGAGTGAGCGGCGCTCTTCGCCCCTGGGTGCGGCGGCGGGAGCAGCGGCGGGGCGCGGCGCGGTGGTGTCGCGCAGCACGCCTTTGATGACGGGCTGCTGGCGGTTGGCCGGGGTCTGGCTGCGGCGTGTGATGCCGCCGCTTTCCTGCGGCTCGGCAAGGGTGTAGCTGCTGACGGGGTGGTCAAGCTGCGGGTCGTCGCTGCGCAGGCGGGTGAGTTTGTAGTGCGGCGTCTCCATCGTCTTGTTGGGCACAAGGGTCACGGAGATGCGGTGGCGCAGCTCAATCTTGGCGATTTCGGAGCGTTTTTCGTTGAGCAGGAAGCTGGCGACTTCCACAGGCACCTGCACGGTGACGGCAGCGGTGCCTTCTTTCATGGCCTCTTCCTGAATGATGCGCAGGATTTGCAGGGCGCTGGATTCGGTGTCGCGCACGTGGCCGGCGCCGCCGCAACGCGGGCAGGGGATGGAGACGCCTTCGCTCAACGCCGGGTTGAGGCGCTGGCGGCTCATTTCCATGAGGCCGAATTTGCTGATTGAGCCGAATTGCACGCGCGCGCGGTCTTGCCGCAGCACTTCGCGCAGGCGGTTTTCCACTTCGCGGCGGTTGCGCGATTCCTCCATGTCAATGAAGTCAATGACGATGAGGCCGCCCAGGTCGCGCAGGCGCATCTGGCGCGCGACTTCTTCGGCGGCTTCAAGGTTGGTGCGCGTGGCGGTGTCTTCAATGTCGCCGCCCTTGATGGCGCGCGCGGAGTTCACGTCAATGGCCACGAGCGCCTCGGTGTGGTCAATGACGATGGCGCCGCCAGAGGGCAGGGCGACGGTGCGGCTGTAGGCCGATTCCACCTGATGCTCAATCTGGAAGCGCGAAAACAGCGGCGCGTCGTCGCGGTAGCGTTTGACGCGCGGCGCCATGTCGGGCATGACGCGGCTCATAAACTGTTGCGCCTGCTCGTGCATGTCGTCGGTGTCAATGAGGATTTCACCGATATCGGCGCTGAAGTAGTCGCGCATGGCGCGAATGACGAGGTTGCTCTCGGGGTAGATGAGCAGCGGCGCCGGAGCCGCCGCCGCTTCTTCAACGGCGCTCCAGAGCTTGAGCAGGTAGTTCAAATCCCACTGCAGCTCGGCGCTGCTGCGCCCGATGCCAGCAGTGCGCGCGATGATGGACATGCCCTTGGGGTAGTCGAGCTGGTCCATCAATTCTTTCAGTTCGGCGCGCTCTTCGCCCTCGATGCGGCGCGAGACGCCGCCGCCGCGCGGGTTGTTGGGCATGAGCACGACGTAGCGCCCGGCCAGGCTGATGTAGGTGGTGAGCGCCGCGCCCTTGTTGCCGCGTTCTTCCTTTTCCACCTGCACGAGCAGCTCCTGCCCCTCGTGAATGGCGTCGCTGATTTTGGCTTGCCCGGCATTCACGCCCTCGGCAAAGTACTGGCGCGAAATTTCCTTGAACGGCAAAAAGCCGTGGCGCTCTTCGCCGTAATCCACAAAACACGCTTCCAGCGACGGCTCAACGCGCGTGACCACGGCCTTGTAGATATTGCCCTTGCGCTGCTCGTGGCCTTCAATTTCCACTTCGTAGTCCAGCAGCTTTTGCCCGTCCACAATCGCCAGCCGGCACTCTTCGGGCTGGGTGGCGTTGATAAGCATCCGTTTCATGATGCGAATTCCTCTGTTTTTTCAGTTTTTCGGATGCGCGCTGCACAAACGCAGCGCGCGCCGCGTGCCACGGGCGCGGGCGCTGGAAACCGGACTGCAACAGGAGGGGCGCAAAACGCGCGCACCGGCGCTTACGCGCCGCGCGCAGCTAGCGCTGCGTTGACAGGCGCGCAGGCGGCGGCCAGGCAGCGCGCAAGCGCGCGCGTGCGTGAAGCCATGTGAGCCAGCGGCGGTGCATCATCGTCAGAGGACGGTGGAGTGTCAAAAGTCGCATTGGGGGCAGAGCCTGCAGACGGCAGCCTCTGCCCGGGATATTCAGTCCGATGTCCAGCGCGCCAGGCAACGCCGCATCTCAAAAGGCTGGCGTGTGCGCTTGGGCGCCCGAAGCATCATTTCGCCCTGTGCGGCGCGGGGAGGCCGTGTGTGTGGCCGCAAAAACCTGTCTGTTTACAGGCAGTTGCCCCGATGTGTTGCACAAGGTGCGCGCGATTATAGAGGAGCGCGTCATGGGCGCCCGCCCCGCGCAGGCGGGCAGCGCGCCACTACAATGCGCCGCCCCGCAGCAACGGGGCGCGCATTTGGGTTTTCTGCGGCAAAACGCCGCGCAATTTGCAGCGCATTTTTTTGATGGACGCGCAAACATTTTCCGGGGCCGGCGGCGTGCGCCGCGTGCAGGTGGACGAGGAAAGCGCCGGCCAGCGGCTGGACAACTTTCTGCAGCGCCACATGAAAGGTGTGCCCAAAAGCCACATCTACCGCCTGATTCGCAGCGGACAGGTGCGCGTGGACGGGCGCCGCGCGCAGGCCGACACGCGCTTGCTGGCGGGCAGCGAACTGCGCCTGCCGCCCGTGCGTGTGGCGCAGCCGGACGCGCCGCGCGCCGTGCCGCCGCGCGAATTTGCGCTGCTGCATGAGGATGAGGCGCTGCTCGTCATCAACAAGCCCGCAGGCGTGGCGGTGCACGGCGGCTCGGGCGTGAGCTTTGGCGTGATTGAACAAGTGCGGCGCGCGCGCCCGCAGCAGCGTTTTCTTGAACTCGTGCACCGGCTGGACCGCGAAACCAGCGGCACCCTCGTGCTGGCGAAAAAGCGCAGCGCGCTCACCGCGCTGCAGGCGGCGTTCCGCGAGCGGCGCGTGAAAAAACGCTATCTGGCGCTGGCGCTGGGTGCCTGGCCCGAAAAGCTGCACACCATCAATGCGCCGCTGCGCAAATATGTGGACGCCGCGCAGGAGCGGCGCGTTGCCATCGCCGCCGCCGGCGAGCCGGGCGCCATGCCCGCCCTCACGCGCGTGCGCGTGCAGCGGCGCTTTGCCGGCTTCACGCTGCTGGAGGTGGCGATTCACACTGGGCGCACGCACCAGATTCGCGTGCATCTGGCATCGCAGGGGCACCCCATCGCGGGCGACGACCGATATGGCGACTTCGCCGCCAACCACGCGCTGCGCACGCGCGGGCTGCAGCGCATGTTCCTGCACGCCTGGCAGCTTGATGTGCCGCACCCGGCGACGGGCGAAACACTGCGCCTGCACGCGCCGCTGCCGGCGGAACTGGACGCCTTTCTGCGCACGCTGCCGGACGCCTGATTTTTCTGGTTTTTGATAGGGTATATGATGGTCGCCGGCTTGATAAGGCGGCAATCAAATGAGTAAGTGTGTGGTATGCGGTTTACGCCGCAAACACAAAGTGCTCCACAAGCAGTCCGAGTGCGAGCACGAGCACCCAGCCCATTTGCAGGCGCACGGTTTGTGCGAGCAGCACGTTCATGGCCTGTCCACCGGGCTGGCGCCAGAAGCGCCAGATGAGCCACGCCGCCCAGGGCGCGGTGAGCAGCGTCCAGTGCTGCATGGGTTGCGCGGCCACGAGCAGCGGCCAGGTGAGGTAGGGCTGCACGAGCATGAGGGTGTAGAGAATGTTGCAGCCGCCGCGCCCGGTGCGCACGGCGAGCGTCTTGCGCCCGGCGGCGGAGTCGGTGGGCATGTCGCGCGTGTTGTTGACGAGCATGACGGCGGCGGCCAGCGTGCCGAGAATGTGGCCGAGCCAAAAGGTCGCCGCGTTCAGCGGCGCGCCCTGCAGCCAGCACATGCCAGCCACGGCCGCCACGCCGAAGAACACCCACACGAACACTTCGCCCAGCGAGCCGTAGGCGATGGGGTGGGGGCCGGAGGTGTAGCCCCAGCCGCACACGAGCGAGAGCAGACCCAGAATGACGATGGGCCAGCCACCCGCCCACACGAGCGGAATGCCAAGCAGGAAGGCGGCGCCAAGCGCGCCCAGTCCGGCGCGGCGCACGGCGCGCGGGGTGAGTAGCCCCTGCGCGGTGGCGCGCAATGGGCCTTGGCGCTCGGGGCCGTCGGTGCCGCGCTCAAAGTCGCCCACGTCGTTGAGCAGATTGGTGCCAATCTGGATACAGATGGCAGAAAGCAGTGCCGCCAGCGCAATGAGCCAGCGCGGTGCCGCGCCCTGGTGCCAGGCAAGCGCGCAGCCAGCCAGCACGGGCATGGCCGACAGCCCCAGCGTGTGCGGGCGCGCGGCCAGCCACCAGACGGCGGCGCGGCTCATGGAGCGGGCGTCGCTGGCGTGCGTGAGGGTGGCGGTTTTCATGGTGGCAAGGGGCGGCGTTTAAAAACTGTTGATTGTGCGCTGCGGCAAAGGCGTGCGGGTGTGGCAGGGCGCGTGTTTTTTTGGAAATTGCCGGTGTGCTGTGGCTGATGTGAATGGTATATATTTGTCGCCGGCTTATAAAGCCGGCAATCA
>JAFRYL010000091.1 GCA_017437605.1 Ottowia sp.
AACAGCAGCGCCGCCACAATCCAGAGCAGCGGCTTGGGCAACGCCGCCGCCATTGATGTTCCCGGTCCCAAGCCGCTGCCGCCCTGCATGGGCTGGTGGGCATTGCCTGTGGCGTGCAGGCCGGACTCCGGCATTGGCATGCGCGCCAGCACGGGCGCGGGGTCAGCACCAAAAGCACGGCAGAACGCCGCCGCCAGCCCGCGTGCGAAGGTCACGTCGGGCAGTTCGTCGTAGCGTTCAGCTTCAAGGGCGTCAATTTTTTGCGGGGCAACTTTCAGCGCGCTGGCCACAAGCGCAGCGTCTATGCCGGCAGCCTCGCGCATGGCGCGCAGCATCTGGCCAGCGCCCTGCCTCGCAAACAATTCCCTCACACCTCCCCCAAGCGGCGCGGCGCTGCTGTCAGCGTCGCCGTCAGAGGCGGCAAAGGGGCGCCTTTCGTCCTGCGGCGGGCGCGTGTCGCGCACCCCGCGCCTGCGTTTACTCATCAAAGGCTCCTCGTTCGTAGGCCTGCAGCTCCTTGGAGCCTGGATAGCGGCGGTGCAACTGGTCCGCCAGCTCCCCGATGGCGCGCTGGTTGCCGAGCGCGCGCTCCACCTTGATGCCCAGCCAGAGCGTTTCGGCGTTGGACCACTGGCCGTTGTTCACGCGGCGGATGTATTGGCGCGCGCCCTGCGCGTCGCCGCGCTCGTAGATGAGTTTGGCCAGGTTGTAGCCGGTGATGGGGTTGGACTGGTCCAGCTCGTATGCCTGAAGCAGCGTGGCCTCGGCAGCGGTGCGGTTGCCAGCGCGCGCCTCGCAGACGCCCTTGGCCATCGTGGTCTTGGCTTTTTCCGCATACATGCGCATGCCAAGCGCGCGGTCAAACAGCGCCTGCGCCTGCTGGTAGTTGCCTTCCGTGCAGTGCAGCCAGCCCATGTTGTGCATGGAGTCAGCATCGCGCGGATTGAGCGAGATGGCACGGTCAAAGTTGGCGAATGCAAACTGCGTCTCGCCCATGTGCATGTAAATCACGCCGCCCAGCGCGTAGGCGTCAGAAAAGCTCGGGTCAATGCGCACGGCTTTTTTCTGCTCTTCCAGCGCAACCATATGGTTGCCGTCTTGCAGGTAGCTGGTGGCGAGCGCCAAGCGCGTGCGTGCGCGTTTGCGCGCGTCGCTGTCGTCAGAGGCAGTGGCAAGTTCAGTGGTGCTTCCGCCCGAATAGCCGCCGCCCGTAGTGGCGCAGCCGCCCAGCGCGGCAAACAGGCAAAGCGCCACCAGCCAGCCAGCGGGGCGGCGCGGGGTCAACGGAGATACAGTGTTCATATCGCGATTGTTGAGTGTCTTCTGTTCATGGAAGCCGCAGCGACGGCGTGCAACGGGATGGTGCGCCGCCGCGCCATGCGCTCGGCAGCGCGGGTGCGGTCGCGCACGTCGCCTGCCAGCTGGCCGCAGGCAGCGGCGATGTCATCACCGCGCGCCCGGCGAATGGTGGCAACGATACCAGCCCCGTTCAGGATGCCGGCAAATGCGCGCACGCGCTCCATGGGTGAGCGTTCCAGACCGGACTGCGGGAAGGGATTGAACGGGATAAGGTTGAGCTTGGCGCGCAGCCCGTGACGACGCAGCAAGCGGGTGAGGGCTTCTGCCTGTTCGGGCGCATCGTTCACGCCGCCAAGCATGCAGTATTCAATGGTGATGAAGTCACGTGGGGCGCGCTCCAGATAGGCGCGGCAGGCGGTCATCAGCTCGTCGATGGGGTGCTTGCGGTTGAGCGGCACCAGCGCGTCGCGCAGCGCATCGTCAGGTGCGTGCAGTGAAACAGCCAGCGCCACGGGGCAGTCGCGCGCCAGCCGCTCCATCATGCGCACCATGCCGGAGGTGGACACCGTCACACGCCGCCGCGACATGCCATATCCGTGGTCGTCCAGCATGACGCGCAGCGCGGGCAGCACGCGGTCGTAGTTTTGCAGCGGCTCGCCCATGCCCATCAGTACCACGTTGCTGATGACGCGCTCCTGCACACGCAGGCGCTGGCGCATGAAGTGCTCGGCAAACCAGAGCTGGCCGAGGATTTCAGCCGTCGTCAGGTTGCGGCTGAAACCTTGGTGCCCGGTGGCGCAGAAGCGGCAACCCACGGCGCAGCCCGCCTGCGAGGACACGCACAGCGTATTCCTGTCATCTTCGGGAATGTAGACCGCCTCCACCGCATTGCCATCGCCCACGTCAAAAAGCCACTTGATGGTGCCGTCTGCGGCTTCGTTTTGTGCGATGACGGGCGGCGGCGCCACCACGGCGCGCCCGGCAAGTTTTTCGCGCAGCGAGCGCGCCAGGTCGCTCATGGCGGCAAAGTCGCGCTCGCTCCTCTGGTGTATCCAGCGGAAAAGCTGCACAGCGCGGAAACGCTTTTCACCCAGCGCCTCGCACCAGGCGGCAAGTGCCTCCTGGTCAAAGTCAAGCAGGTTGACGGGCGCGTCGCTCATGGCTGTGCAGCGTTCGTGTTCAGCGCGAGTAGATGGACATGCCGGGGAAGAAGAACGCCACTTCCACGGCAGCGGTCTCGGGCGCGTCCGAGCCATGCACGGCGTTGGCGTCAATGCTGCTGGCGAAGTCGGCGCGAATGGTGCCAGGGGCAGCCTTCTTGGGGTCGGTGGCGCCCATCAGTTCGCGGTTCTTGGCAATGGCGCCCTCGCCTTCAAGCACCTGCAACACCACCGGACCGCTGGTCATAAATTCCACCAGCTCGCCGAAGAAGGGCTTGCCTTGATGCACGGCGTAGAACTGCTCGGCCTCGGCGCGCGAGAGGTGCTGCATGCGCATGGCGACGATTTTGAGGCCGGCGGCTTCAAAGCGGGCGTCAATCTGGCCGATGACGTTTTTGGCGACGGCGTCGGGCTTGATGATGGAAAGGGTGCGTTCGATGGCCATGTTGGGTGTACTCTCGTGGGAAAAGGTGTGAGATTTTAAGGGGCTTGCATGGGCGATGCCAGCCCTTTTTGCGGCGCAGTTGCGGCACAAAAACGCACCGTTCACATTCTGCTCGGGGGTGGCAGCCCCTCCGGGAACACGCTGGGCTGGCGCAGCGCCTCGGCCACGGCGCCGCGCACCTCGTCGGCCACAGCGCGGCGCACACGCGCGTTCAGCCCCAGCATCTGCTCGTGCAACACGCGCGCAATAGCCTCGCTGATGCGCTGCTCGAGCGCCGGCAAGACGCTCCCCAGCACTGCCTGCGTCACCTGCGCCGTCTGCGCGTCCACGTCCTGCGGCGGCGGGGGCGACTTGCTGGCCGCAGCGCGCTGGCGCTGCTCGCCCACCACTTCGGTGAGCATGGGCACGTTGCGCGGCACGGTGCGCGCAGGCGACGTGCGTGAAGGGCGGGAAGCGTCAGCCATGGGTACTCCTCTTTGCCGCGCGTTGGGCGGCGGCGTCGTGTGTCTTGATGCTGTAGCCGCGCTCGGCGTAGTAGCGCCAGCGCGCGCGGGCGCCTTGGCGGTCAGCAGCCTCGCTGCTGACCAGTTCAATGAGGCGCTCAAAGCGCTCAAAGCCTTCCGGCGCCTCGCCCTGCCCCAGATGCAGCAGCACGTCGCAGTGCTGCAGCGGCTCGCACGCGCTGGCGAGCACGATGGGCGTGGCGCTGCGAATGTGCTCCGGCGCGTCCGCCGTGCAGTGGGGGATGAAGTCGCGCTGCGAAAAGGTCCAGAGCGCAGCGTCCAGCGCCCCCAGCGCCCCGGGCGCGGCGAGCACGCCCACGCGCGCGCCCTGCGCGTACGCCTTGCGCAGCAGGCGGCAGGCGTAGTTCAGCTTGCCGCGCTCGTCGTCCGAGATGTTGAAGTGGAAGGCGATTTCCGTCACGGCGCACTCAGCTTTTTGCCTTGGCTGCGGCTTTTTTGGTTTTGGCTGCGGGTTTGGCCGCCTTGACGGCCTTGAGCGCTTTCGCGGCTTTTACGGTTTTCGCAGCGGCCGCAGCTTTCCTGGCTGCCGCAGGTTTTTTCGCCGGTGCTGCGTCTGCCTGCGCCAGCAGCCAGTGCACGAGCAACCCAACGGGACGACCTGTGGCGCCCTTGGACTTGCCGCTTTTCCACGCGGTGCCGGCAATGTCCAGATGCGCCCAGGGCGCCTCGCCCACAAAGCGCTGCAGGAACTTGGCCGCCGTCACCGAGCCGGCAGGCCGCCCGCCGGTGTTGGCAAGGTCGGCAAAGCGGCTCTTGATTTGCTCGGCGTATTCATCGTCCAGCGGCATGCGCCAGGCGGCGTCCAGCGCGGCCTCACCCGCGTCCAGCAACGCGGCAGCGAGCGCATCATCATTGCTATACAAACCAGAACGCACATTGCCCAGCGCAATGACGCAGGCGCCCGTGAGCGTGGCGATGTCCACCACGGCGCGCGGGGAAAAGCGCGCCGCATAGCTCAGCGCGTCGCAGAGCACGAGGCGCCCCTCGGCATCAGTGTTGATGACCTCAATCGTCTGCCCGCTCATGCTGGTGACCACGTCGCCCGGATGCGTGGCCTTGCTGCCCGGCATGTTTTCCGAAAGCGCCATGAGGCCCACCACATTGATGGCGGGCGCGGTTTCCGCAAGCGCCTGCATCACGCCCAGCACACTGGCCGCGCCGCTCATGTCGTATTTCATTTCCTCCATGCCAGCGGCGGGTTTGATGGAAATGCCGCCGCTGTCAAAGGTGATGCCTTTACCCACGAGCGCCACGGGCGCTTCGCCCTTGGCGGCGCCCTGGTAGTGCAGCACCACGAGGCGCGGCGGCTCATGCGCGCCGCGCGCCACGGAAAGCAGCGCCCCCATGCCGAGGCGCTCCATTGCCTTGGCGTCCAGCACTTCGCATTTGAGCGCCTTGTGCCGGCGCGCAAGCTGGCGCGCCGCATCCGCGAGCATGGTGGGCGTGGCGTGGTTGGCCGGGCGGTTCGCCCATTCGCGCGCCAGTTCCACACCGCGCGCCACGCTCACGGCGCGCGCAAAGGCGCGCTTGCGCTCTTCATCGTCCGCACCTTCAAAGGCGAGCACGATGCGCGTGAGTCTGGAGCGCGGCTTGTCTTCCTCTTCCTTTTTCAGCGCGGCAGCGCTTTTCGTCGTCGTGTATTCATAGGCGGCTTCGGCTGCGCCCTTGACGATGGACATCAGCCGTGCTGCCCCGGGTCGGCGCGCAAGGCAGAGCGTCAAGGTGCGCGCGCCGCTGCGCTGCGCTGCCTGCACTGCGGCGACGGCGGCGCGGCGCAAATCCTTAGGCTCCGCCGTGCCCACGCCCGCCAGCCAGAGACGCGGTGCGTCCAGCCCGGTGGCGCCCCAGGCGCCCAGCAACTCGCCTGGACGACCGCCGAAATCGCCACTTTTCCGCGCCTTGTCGAGCAGCGCCGCCAGCGCCGCGCCGCCCTTGCCCTGACGCCTGAAGGCGGCGCCCGTGTCATCGCGCCCAAGCAGCATGGCCAAGGCCTGTTCGTCATGCGCGACGGCGTCGCCCGGGCGCAGGTTTTTCAACTCAAAGTCCATAATTTGCAGCTTTCTCGCATGAACAGCCTGCATGGTGCAGGCGGGCACACCGCATGTTATTCGATTCATCCTTGCGCAAGGAACTCGGCCGCAGCTTTGGCGCCACCGCCGTGGTGCTCGTCACCATCGTGATGACGGTAATGCTGATTCGCACGCTTGGCCACGCCTCGCGCGGGCTGGTGGACCCATCGGAAGTGATGCTGGTGATGGGCTTCACTGTGCTCGGATACCTGCCCACCATCTTCACACTGTCCCTGTTTGTCGCCATCACCGCCACGCTCACGCGCATGTACACCAGCAGCGAAATGGTGGTGTGGTTTTCCTGCGGGCAAGGGTTGTTGTCGTTTGCGCGCCCGGTGCTGCGCTTTGCGGCGCCGGTGCTGCTGGCGGTGGCGGTGCTGGCGCTGCTGGTGTGGCCGTGGTCCAACCTGCAAATCCGCGAGTTGCGCGACCGCTATCAGGGGCGCGGCGACCTTGAGCGCGTGGCGCCCGGGCGCTTCATTGAGTCGCAGGGCGGGCAGCGCGTTTTTTTCATTGACAAGGACAGCCCGGACAACACCACTGGCAGCAACATCTTCATCGCCGCCACGGAAAACGGGCGCGAGAGCGTGACCACCGCCGAAAGCGGACACATCGAAACCATAGAGGGCGAGCGTTTCCTCGTGCTGCACGACGGGCAGCAGCTTGCGCGCGAGCAGGAGGGCGGCGAGATGCGCCTCTCGCACTTTGCGCGCTACGGTGGCCGCATCAGCGAAAGCGCGGCTGAGCACACCACCAACACCAACCCCATACTGTTGCCCACCACCACGCTGCTGGCCAGCCCCGCGCCGCAGCATCGGGGCGAGCTGTCGTGGCGCATAGGCCTGGTGTTGGCCGCCTTCAACTGCGCGCTCATCGCACTGGCGGCCACGCGCGTGAATCCGCGCACTGGGCGCAGCGCCTCACTGGTGTTTTCGCTGGCGGCCTTTGCCGTCTATTACAACCTGCTCACGATGGGCGAGAACTGGATTACGCGCTCGCGCATCGGCATGGTGCCCTACATGGTGCTGCTGCACGGCAGCATCTTCGTCGCCGCCATGCTCTGGCTGCTGGCGCGCAACGGCGAGTGGCTCATGCGCTGGCAGCTGCGTCGCGCCGCACGCCAGCAACAGGAACAGTCACCAAAGGCAGCGGAGGCGCAAGCATGAAAACGCTGCGCCGCATGATGTATGGCGAAGTGCTGCGCGCCACGGCTTTTGTCGCGCTGGCGTTTCTGGCGCTGTTCTTTTTCTTTGACCTCATGGACGCCTTCGGGCGCATGGAGCGCGGCGCGCCCTTCGGCTACCACATGGGGCATGGCATGCTGATGACGCTGCTGCAGATACCTGGGCACATCTACGAGCTGATGCCCATCGCCGCGCTGATTGGTACCATCTACGTCATGGCGCGGCTGGCGGAAAGCTCGGAATTCACCATCATGCGCACCAGCGGGCTGGAACCGCTCCAGGCGCTGCTCGCACTGCTTGGGCTGGGCATGGGCTTTGTCGCACTCACCTTCGTGTTTGGCGACTACATCGCGCCCGAAGCCCTGCGCGCCGAGCAATACATACGCGCACGTTACCTTGGCGACATCACCAGCGGGCGCACCGGCGCCTGGCTCAAAGACCAGAAGGACGGGCGCGAATGGGTGGTCAACGTGGGCGGCCTCAGCACAAACGGGCAGCTGCAGCGCGTGCGCCTGTTTGAGTTTGAACACGCTGGCGGGCGCCTGCTCTCCTCCGTCCACGCCAGCAACGCGCGCGACACCGGCGACGGCATCTGGCACCTGGAACAGCCCGTGCAGCGCAGCTTCAACTACGCCGAAAAGGACGCCGCCCCCACCGTGCGCGTGCAGCAGCTCGCGCAGCTCGACTGGCCCACCGCGCTGTCAGCAGACGTCGTCACCTCCGCGCTGCTCAGCCCGGAGCGCATGCAAACCATAGAGCTGTTCAGCTACATCTCGCACCTCAAAGCCAACGGGCAAAGCGCGCAGCGCTACGAAATCCAGTTCTGGCGCAAAGTCTTCTACCCCCTCAGTTGCCTCGTGATGATGGTGCTGGCGCTGCCCTTTGCCTACCTGCATTTCCGCAGCGGCAACATCACCGGCTACGTCTTTCTGGGCGTGCTCGTGGGCATCAGCTTCTTTTTGCTCAACAACGTCTTCGGGCACATCGGCACCCTGCGCGACTGGGTGCCGTGGATGGCCGCTGCCGCCCCCGGTGTGCTTTACAGCGCACTCTCTCTGGCGGCTTTTGGCTGGCTGGTGCTGCGGCGCTGAAAACTATATACATGCAACAATCATCAACATTTGCCGGCAACATAAGCCGGCGACCACACAATACTCCATTAAGCGCCATGAAAACACCTGCTCTTTCCACTCTTGCTGCAACCCTCGCCGCTGCCCTGTTGACCGCTGCGTGCAAGCCCCCTGCTGAGCCGGAGCAAAAAACCACCGCCGCCCCGGAACAAAAAACCGCCACCGTCGCGCCTGCTGCGCCCTGCAGCACCACAACAGATGAAGAGGCCGCCACCCCGCTGCTCTACTCCGCACGCAAGGGCGACATGCAAAACGTGCGTTGCCTGCTCGCTGCTGGCGCAGATGTCAATGCCCCGGCGCAAGGCAACTGGGCACCGCTGATGATTGCCGCCGTCAGCGGTCACACCGACATCGCCCGCGCCCTCCTTGAAAAAGGCGCAAACGTGGACGCCACCGACAACGACGGCTGGACCGCCCTGATGATTGCCGCGCAGCACGGCCACACCGACGCTATCCGCCTGCTGCTGGACAGTGGCGCCGCCGTGAACGCCACCGACAAAAACAAGGTCACCGCGCTCATGTTCGCCGCGCAGCACGGGCACAGCGACGCCGCCCGTGCCCTCCTTGAAAAAGGCGCGGACGTGAACGCCGCCGACAAAAGCGCCGTGCCGCCCCTCATGTTCGCCGCCGTCAACGGCCACGTCGACACGGTGCGCCTGCTGCTTGACAGCGGCGCCAATGTCAACGCCACCACCCCAAACGGAGCCACCGCACTGATGATGGTCGCCGCCGGCGGCCACACCGACACCTTGAAACTGCTCCTTGAAAAAGGCGCCGCCGTGGACGCTGCCGACAGCGACGGCGACACCGCCCTTTCCCTTGCTGAAAAAAACGGGCACACCGAAGCCGTCCAGATGCTCAAAGCCGCCGGCGCGAAGAAATGAGGCATTTCATCGCATACCCTCTTTATATTTGATGGGTTGCCGGCGCAATTCGCCGGCGACCATTCGATACCACACCAAAAACCTCAGCCTCCGTGGTAGGGGCGTCCCTTGTGGGCGCCCGCGCCCCCGTACAATGCGCGCCCTTCCAGACACCAGCCACCGTAGTTCAACGGATAGAACGGGCGCCTCCTAAGCGCCAAATACAGGTTCGATTCCTGTCGGTGGCGCCACCCACACACCCCGACCCGCGTGCCCGCCTACTCTTTTGAAGCCCTGCAAGCCGACGGCAAAACCCGGCGCGGCACCCTGGAAGCCGACACCGCCCGCGCCGCCCGCGCCATGCTGCGCGCGCAATCGCTCACGCCGCTGGACGTGCAGCCGCTGGGCGAAGGCGGCGCTGCTGCCAGCAGCAAATCGTCCCTAAGCAGTGTCACCCTCTGGGGCGGACGCGCCATGAACAGCGCGCAGCTCGCCGTGTGGACGCGCCAGCTTGCCGCACTTGTAACCGCCGGCCTGCCGCTTGAGCGCGCCTTGGGGGCGCTCGCGGAAGAATGCGAAATCGAGCGCCAGCGCAACCTCATTGCCGCCCTGCGCGCCGAAGTCAACGCCGGCGCAACGCTGGCACGCGCCATGAGCCAGCACCCGCGCGAGTTTTCCGAGGTCTACACCGCCGTGATTGCCGCCGGCGAGCAGGGCGGACATCTGGGGCAGGTGCTCGAATCCCTTGCCGACGACCTGGAAGAACGTCAGGCGCTGCGCGGCAAGCTGGTCGGCGCCGCGCTCTACCCCGCCATCGTCAGCTGCGCCGCCCTCGCCATCGTCATCCTGCTGATGACCTTCGTCGTGCCGCAAATTGCCACCGTCTTTGCCGGCTCAAAGCGCGCCCTGCCCACCCTCACCGTCATCGTCATGGCGTGCAGCGACTTCGTGCGCCACTGGGGGCTGTGGCTGCTCGCCGGCGGCGCGGCGGCGTTTGCGCTGCTGCGTCTGGCGCTGCGCGGCGCGGCGTTTCGCCAGAGTTTTGACGCCGCCACGCTGCACCTGCCGCTCATCGGGCGGCTGGCGCGCGGCTACAACGCAGCGCGCTTTGCCTCCACGCTCGCCATGCTCGCCGCAGCCGGCGTACCCATCCTGCGCGCGCTGCAGGCATCTGGCGAGACGCTCGGCAACACCGCCATGCGCGCCGACGTGCAAGACGCCCTGCTCATGGTGCGCGAAGGCGCACCGCTGGCCAGCGCAATGGCGCAGAAAAAGCGCTTCCCCGGCCTTCTGGCGATGTTCGCGCGCCTGGGCGAGCAAACCGGCCAGTTGCCGCAAATGCTCACGCGCGCCGCCGCGCAAATCAACGCCGACGTGCAGCGCCGCGCCATGCGGCTGGCCACAGTGCTCGAGCCGCTGCTCATCATCGGCATGGGCTTTCTTGTCATGCTCATCGTGCTCGCCGTCATGCTGCCCATCATGCAGCTCAGCCAGTTGGTCAAATAACAATACTCCAACAGCAAACACAGCATCGCCGGCTTGTTACGCCGGCGACAACACATCAAATGCAATAGTATATGAACATCATCATATACCATCAACAATAACATTGCATCGCCGGCTTTATAAGCCGGCAAGCAATCGATACCCTATCACTACTTCGGCAGTGCGCCCAGCGCCCCCGCCACCAGCAGCGCGCCTGAAACCATCGCCGCCGCGCTCCACGCCACACGCGCCCCGAGCGCGCACGCGCGCTGCGTATCCTCTGGCTGCGGCGCGCGCCCCGCCTCATTCAAGGCGTACACACCCGGCTTGCCCAGCCGCACGCCAAGCAGCAGCGCCATCGCACCCATCGTCCAGCCGCCATTGGGCGACGGCGTGCGCAGCGCCTGCTGCCCCAACTGCTGCCAGAACGCCGCATTCATCGAGCGCCCCGCACACGCCGCCAGCAGCAGCGCCGTCAGACGCGCCGGCAGCCACGAGAGCACATCATCAGCGCGCGCCGCCCACTTGCCCGCCCACTGCCAATCGCGCCCGCCACGCACGCCGGGGTAGCCCCACATCGCGTCCGCAGTGTTGGCAAAGCGGTAGAGCGCCGCGCCCGGCAGCCCCAGCAGCGCAAACCAGAACAGCGGCGCCACCAGCGAGTCATTCAAGTTCTCCGCCAGCGACTCAATCGCCCCCTCGCGCACCTGCACGGCGTCCAGCGCGCGCACATCGCGGCTCACCAGCCGCGCCAGCCGCACCTGCCCCGATGCCACGCCTTGCGCCAGCGCCTCTTCCACCGCCAGCACCTCGGCGCGCAACAACTCCCACGCCAGCAGCGGTTTGAGCGCCACGCCCAGCGCCAGCGCCGTCAGCAGCGGCGGCTGCGTCAGCACCCATTCCTGCAGCAAATCCGCCACCGCCCACACAAACACTGCCATCGCACACCACGACGCCGCCGCCACCCAGAACACGCGCGCTGGCGACAACACTTGCCGCCCATGCGCCGGCGGCGCCAGCCGCGCCCCCGCCCACGCCAGCCAGCGCCCCATCCACACCACCGGGTGCCAACGCTGCGCCGGCTCGCCCAGCAGCCTGTCGGCCAGCAGCGCCAGCAACGGCGCTGCCGCCAGCGGCCACACATTCATCCACATGCTCCAAGCGTCCATGCGCCAAGCCTACGCCACACACCGGCAAACCGCACGCAACGCAGCAATGCTTCATGCACGCAAATTCATAGCACCGACAGCCTTGGCAGCACGCGCCGCCAGTCGCACGCCCAGTGGCAAGGCATACAATTTGCCCACCGTCGCGCCCTGCGGCGGACTTCGCGCGCATCCCGCGCGTTTTTTTGAGTCTGGCGGGCACTTTCCCGCGCCTGAAAAGAGGTATGTATGAAAATCGGTAACACCGTCGGCCTGGTCGGCTGGCGCGGCATGGTTGGCTCCGTGCTGATGGACAGAATGCAGGCCGAAAAGGATTTTGACCTCATCGAACCCATATTCTTTTCCACCAGCAACGCGGGCGGCGCCGCCCCGGCCATGGCGAAAAACGAAAAAACGCTGAAAGACGCGCACGACATTGAAACGCTGAAAAAATGCGACATCATTCTCTCGTGCCAAGGCGGTGACTACACCTCCGCCGTTTTCCCGAAACTGCGTGAAGCCGGCTGGAAAGGCCACTGGATTGACGCCGCCAGCACGCTGCGCATGAAGGACGACGCCATCATCGTGCTTGACCCGGTGAACATGCCCGTCATCAAGAACGCGCTCGCCAAGGGTGGCCTGAACTGGGTGGGCGGCAACTGCACCGTCAGCTGCATGCTCATGGGCGTGGGCGCGCTCTACAAGGCGGGTCTCGTGGAGTGGATGAGCACCCAGACCTACCAGGCCGCCAGCGGCGGCGGCGCGCAGCACATGCGTGAATTGCTCACGCAATATGGCACGCTCAATGCCGAGGTCAAGGCGCTGCTGGACGACCCGAAAAGCGCCATTCTGGAAATTGACCGCCAGGTCATCGCGCGCCAGCGCAATATGTCCGCGCAGGAAACCGCGAATTTCGGCGTGCCGCTTGGCGGCAACCTCATTCCCTGGATTGACAAGGATTTGGGCGACGGATATTCACGCGAAGAATGGAAAGGCATGGCGGAAACCAACAAGATTCTCGGGCGCGGCCCCGGATTTTCCGCTCCCGCCATTCCCGTGGACGGTTATTGCGTGCGTGTCGGCGCCATGCGCTGCCACAGCCAGGCGCTCACCTTCAAACTCACGCGCGACGTACCGCTGGCCGACATTGAAGCCATGATTGCCGCCGACAACCAGTGGGTGAAAGTCGTGCCCAACACGCGCGAAGACACCATGCGCGACCTCACCCCCGTGGCCATCACCGGCACCATGACCGTGCCCGTAGGCCGTATCCGCAAACTGGCGATGGGGCCGCAGTACCTGGGCGCCTTCACCATCGGCGACCAGCTCCTCTGGGGTGCTGCCGAACCACTGCGCCGCATGCTTCGCGTGCTGCTGGAAAGCTGACGCAAACCGGCGGTGCTGACGCGACAAATGTTGCCGCGAGGCAACATCTGCTCACATTTTCGGGGGATACTTCACTCTTCCTTCCCTTGGGAAACAGCACTTTCGGCGCTTGTCAGTCCGCCGGCCTGATGCTACTGTCTGTCCCAATTTGTTGTTATCAGCGAGGCTCTTCCTGCTCAATCACCATGAAAAACAAGACCAGAGTTCACCAATCCGCTGGCCCCGTGACTCTTCCCTGGAGGAAGGGCCTCCTTCCCTTGGCTGCCACGCTGGCGCTGGCTGGCGCAGCCTTTGACGCCCAAGCGGTCACGCTCGGCGCCATCACCGTGCGCTCCTCGCTCGGGCAGCCGCTGCGTGCTGAAATTGAGGTTCCGCAACTCTCCTCGGAGGAAGCGGCCACCTTCAGCGCGTCCATGGCCTCACCCGAAGCCTTTGACCAGCTCGGCGTGGAATTCAACCCCGCACTGGCCGGCACCAAAGTCACGCTCGAACGCCGCCGCAACGGGCAGGCATACCTGCGCGTCGTTGGCAGCCGCCCTGTCAACGAACCGTTCCTTGGCTTGGTCATCAAAGCCAACACGGACAAGGGCAACGTCCTGCGCGACTACACCCTGCTGGTTGACCCCGCGCGCACCGCTGCGCCCGCCCCTGCACCCGCAGCCAGGGCTGAACGTGCGCGCCCCGCCGTCACCTCTCCGCGCGTGGCGCCCCAAAAAGTCGCCACCGCCGAACAGGTCCGCCCTACTAAAGCGGGAGCGCGCCGCAGCCGCCGCGCTCCCGCTGCCGACGCTTCTGTCGCCGACGTCCCTTCTCCCATCACCGGCGAAGGCGGGCAAGTCACCGTCAAGCGCGGCGACACCGCTGGCGCCATCGCCAGGCGCTATGCCGCCCCCGGCGTCTCGCTTGACCAGATGCTCGTGGCCATGCTGCGCGCCAACCCGCGCGCCTTCATCAAGGGCAACGTCAACCTGATTCGCACCGGCGCCGTGCTCAACATGCCTTCGGCAGAGCAGGCTGCGGCCACGCCGCACCGTCAGGCGCGCCGCACCGTCGTCGCCCAGACGCGCGACTTCGTTGCCTACCGTCGCGGGCTGGCCTCGCACATCGCCGGCACCGCCGAGCGCGTGCCGGAAGCCAGCCGCAAGGCTTCGGGCGACATCCAGCCGCAGGTGAGCGACACCAAGGCACCCGCGCAGCCCAAGGACGTGGTGGAAATGTCGCGCGCCAGCGCACCGGCCTCCGCCGCCTCAACGGAAACCGCAGTGTCCCGCTCGCGCCAAGCGCGCGAAAGCGCCGCCCGCGCCGACGAACTCAAACGCAACATTGAGGAACTCGAGCGCCTGCAACCCGGCGCCTCCACGCCCGCACCTGCGGCCAGCAGCGCCAAACCGTCCGTCGCGCTGCCGGTCAAGCTACCGGGCGTCAGCACACCGGCGCCAGCGCCGAGCGCCACGGCAACCGCTGCCAAGCCCGCGCCAGCAGCCGCATCTGCGCCAGCTTTCCAGCCTGTTGTGCCAGTTCCTCCGCCCAGCGTGCCGCTGGTGCAGTTCCCCAGCGTGCCTGCGGCAGCGCCGTCTGCGCCTGCTACCACCTCTACGCCCGCCAGTACAGCGGCGCCAGCCGTCGTGCTGCCCAGCGCCCCTGCCTCTGCCGCAGCGTCGCAGCCGGTGTCCGTCGCATCGGGGCCGGCTCCTGTCGCCAGCGTGCAGCTTCCGGTGCCCGTCATTGATTTGCCGAGCAAACCCGCCAGTGCTGCTGCCGCGCCCGCAAAACCGGCGCCCAAGCAGCCGACGCGCACGCCAGCCAAGCAGCCGGAAAAACAGGCTTCTGGCGGTGGTGGCGGCAGCCCGCTGCTGCCCATCGGCGCAGGCGCTCTGGTGGCGCTGCTGCTCGGTTATGGCGGCTGGCGCATGCTCAAAAAGAAGAAGGACACGGCACTCAGCAGCGACTTTGTCGGCAGCGAGAACTCCAGCCAGGCACCCAATTCCTGGCTCGGCTCGGGCGACGGTCAGGCGCTTGACTCCAAGGCCGGCGAAGCCAGCGCCGTCGGCGGCCTGTCCATGATTTACTCGCCCAGCCAGCTTGACGCTGCTGGCGACGTTGACCCTGTTGCCGAAGCAGACGTCTATCTGGCCTACGGGCGTGACGTGCAAGCCGAGGAAATCCTGCGCGAAGCACTCATCACGCAGCCCAACCGCACCGCCATCCACCGCAAGCTCGCCGAGATTTACAGCAAGCGCCGCGACTCCCGCGCCTTGGAAGACATTGCGCAGAAAGCGCACACCATCTCCGGCGGACACGGCATTGACTGGCAGGCCATCGCCACCCTTGGCTCCGAGCTTGACCCGGACAACCCGCTCTACCGTGGGGAAGCGCCGAACTCTACGGCGCCTGACTCGCAGCAGTCGGGGCGCCCTGCTTTCGGTGCTGACACGGTGCCGCTGTCGGCGCAGTCCGAACAACCGGAAGACAGCGGCTCGCTGGACATTGACCTTGGCGACGACGTGGGCGAGGAATCCGCTCCGGGGCAACTCGGTGTCGCCCCGCCGACCACCATTGACCCGCCCGCTTCCCTTGGGGGTTCCGGTTCGGAGGCAGCATCCGCTGCTCCCTACTCCAACGTAATGGACTTCCCGCTTGACGAAGAAGTGAAGCTGGACGCGCCCGCCGAACCTGCGCCTACGGGCGACACCGGCGCCGGCATGCTCGACTTCAACATGGAAGAGCTGAACGCGGATCAGGAGGCGCGCTCCGCCGAAGGCGCCAGCACCGAGCAACCCGCCGATGCTGACGAAAACCCGCTGGCCACCCAACTGGAACTGGCCAAGGAGTTCCACTCCATCGGCGACGTTGAAGGCGCGCGCAAGATGGTGCTGGAAGTCATCAAGGAAGCCGAAGGCAAGGACGAAAAAGTCCTCGCACGCGCTCAACGCTTCCTGGCCGAGCTTGACCAGTAAGCCGACTGGGCAGAGATAAACGGCGCCTGCAAAGGCGCCGTTTTTTTTGGCAGCGTGCCGCACTCCTGCATACTGTGTCCTGCGCCACGCCGCAGCGCGCACTACACACACCACAACGGAGACAAGTCACATGCAACAGCAACTCAGCGGCGTGCCAGAGACCATGCTCTGGACCCTGCACAACCGCGCCAGCGAAGCCGCCCGACCCGACGGCTGCATCCGCGACGACAAGTGCCTGGAGATTTACCGCTCCATTGACTACGACTACACGCGGCGCTTCGGCCCGGCTGACGGCTCGCACGCCGTGCGCGCGCAGCTTTTTGACGCCCACATCCGCGCCTTTCTTGATGCCTGCCCAGACGGCATCGTCATCAACCTTGGCGAGGGGCTGGAAACGCAGCGTTACCGCATTGAGCTGCCGCCCAAGGCTCTCTGGGTCACTGTTGACCTCCCCGGCTCGCTTGAAGTGCGCGAGCGTTTCATCCAGCCCGACGCGCAGCACTGGCACATCGGCAAAAGCGCCTTTGACACCTCCTGGTTTGACGACATCCCCGCCGGGCGCCTCGCCTTCATCAGCGCGCAGGGGCTGCTCATGTATTTCCGCGAAAGCGAGCTGGCGCCCCTGTTCCAGGCCCTTGCGCAGCGTTTCCCCGGCGGCATGCTCATGTTTGACTACGTCAACGTCGCGCTCTCGCAATTGAGCTGCAGCCCGTGGGGCTGGGTCGTCACCTCCAGCTACCGCGCGCCGCCCATGCACTGGGGCATCGACCGCAGCGCGCTGCAGCCCACGCTCTCACGCTGGATTGGGCAGAGCGTCGCTGTGCATAACGTCACCTACCGGCATGTGCGCGGCGCCTGGCAATGGCTCGCCCCCACGCTGGAAGACTGGGCACCGCTTGTGGCCGACAAACTCCCCGGCATCTGCTGGCTGCAACTGCCTGCGCGCTCCCAAAACATGTGAGCGCACCGTCAGCAACACCCCTCGCCGCCCGATACAATCCGCCGCAGCCTGGCGCGAGGGTGCGCCAGCCATTTTTTTTCGCAACCCCCTTGGAGAAGCACTTATGAAAGCACTCGTGGCCGTCAAACGTGTTGTCGATGCCAACGTGAAGGTGCGCGTCAAAAGCGACCAGACCGGTGTAGACATCGCCAACGTCAAAATGAGCATGAACTCCTTTGACGAAATTGCCGTGGAAGAGGCCGTGCGGCTAAAGGAAAAAGGCGCCGTCACCGAAATCGTCGCCGTCTCCTGCGGCCCCGCCAAAGCCGAAGAAACCCTTCGCACCGCCATGGCCATGGGTGCTGACCGAGGTGTGCTGGTCGAAGCTGAAGACCTGCAGCCACTGGCAGTGGCCAAGGCGCTCAAAGCCATCGTGGACAAAGAGCAGCCCCAACTCGTCATCGTCGGCAAACAGGCCATTGACGGCGACTGCGGCCAAACCGGCCAGATGCTCGCCGCCCTGCTTGACTGGCCGCAGGCCGTCTCCGCCAGCAAAGTGGAAGTGGCTGGCGACAAAGTCAAAGTCACGCGCGAAATCGACGGCGGCAAAGAAATTCTTGAATTGGCGCTGCCCGCCGTCATCACCGCTGACCTGCAGCTCAACGAACCGCGCCACACCAAGCTGCCGGACATTATGAAAGCGAAGAAAAAACCGCTGGAAAAAACCAAACCTGCCGATTTGGGTGTGGACACCGCCAGCGGCCTGAAAACCGTCAAAGTCAGCGAGCCGCCCGCGCGCAAGGAAGGCATCAAGGTGCCCGACGTCGCCACGCTGGTTGACAAACTGCGCAACGAAGCCAAAGTCATCTGAACGAATAAGGAGCCCCTGACATGACTGTTCTCGTCATTGCCGAACACGACAACTCCTCCATCAAGGCCGCCACGCTCAACACCGTCGCCGCAGCCAAAGCCTGCGGTGGTGATGTGCACGTCCTCGTTGCCGGCGCTGGTGCCGACGGCGCCGCTGCTGCAGCCGCGCAGATTGCTGGCGTCGCCAAAGTCCTGCAGGCCGACGGCCCTGCGCTCGCCAACGGCCTCTCGGAAAACGTCGCCGCGCAAGTGCTCGCCGTTGCTGGCAACTACAGCCACATCCTGCTGCCCGCCACCGCCATGGGCAAGAGCGTCGGCCCGCGCGTCGCCGCCAAGCTGAACGTCGCGCAAATCAGCGACATCACCAAGGTCGTCAGCGCCGACACCTTCGAGCGCCCGATTTACGCCGGCAACGCCATCGCCACCGTGCAATCCAGCGACGCCGTCAAGGTGATTACCGTCCGCACCACCGCCTTTGAAGCCGTGGCTGCCACCGGCGGCAGCGGCGCCGTGGAAAAAGTGGACGCCGTCGCCGACGCCGGCAAAGCCACCTTCGTCGGGCAGGAAATCGCCAAGAGCGACCGCCCCGAGCTCGGCTCCGCCAAAGTCGTCGTCTCCGGTGGCCGTGGCATGGGCAGCAAAGAAGCCTTTGCCAACGTCCTCACGCCGCTCGCCGACAAACTCGGCGCCGCCATCGGTGCCAGCCGCGCGGCTGTGGACTCCGGCTACGTCACCTCTGACATGCAGGTCGGGCAGACCGGCAAGATTGTCGCGCCGCAGCTCTATGTGGCCGTCGGCATCTCCGGCGCCATCCAGCACCTGGCCGGCATGAAAGACAGCAAGGTCATCGTTGCCATCAACAAAGACCCCGAAGCGCCCATCTTCAGCGTCGCCGACTACGGCCTGGTTGCCGACCTGAACGAAGCCGTCCCCGCCCTGACCGCCGCGCTCTAATCAGCACCCGCTCGGGCACCAAAAGCGCCGCCCGCAAGCGGCGCTTTTTTCTTGCGCGAAAGAGCTATACTCAATCAATAAACAAAGCATCGCCGGCTTATCGAGCCGGCGACCATAAAATACCCTATCAAACACCGTGAAAAAACACACCCTTCCCGCCCTTCTGCTCTCTGCCCTGCTCACCGCCTGCGCCACCAACGGCACTGAGCAAGGCGCCGCCGCCACGTCCTGCAACACCACCACGAGTCAAAACGCCCCCACGCCGCTGCTCTACTCTGCCGACAAAGGCGACACCCAGAACGTGCGCTGCCTGCTGGATAACGGCGCCCCCATTGACGCTCCCGACAACCTGGGTTTGACGCCCCTCATGCTCGCAGCAACCAAGATGCAAACCGACACCGCACGCCTGCTTCTCGACAGAGGCGCCAAAGTGGACGCCACCAGCAAAACCGGCCTCACCGCGCTGATGTTTGCCGTCACCATCGCCCCCACCAACACCGCCCGCCTGCTCCTTGACCGGGGCGCCAATGTCAACGCCGCCAACAAACACGGCGCCACCGCACTGATGATGGCCGCAGCTCAGGGTCGTGCCAACAACGTCCGCCTGCTCCTTGACCGGGGCGCCAACCCGAACGCCGCCGATGGCGACGGCGAAACTGCCCTCATGTCCGCCGCAGGCAAAGGTCACGCCGAGACTGTGCGCCATCTCCTTGACAAAGGCGCAAACATGCACGCCACTGACAAAAGGGGCTGGACGCCGCTCATGTTCGCCGCTGCAAACAGGGGATACGCCAACACCGTGGGCCTCCTCCTTGGCAAAGGCGCAAACATGCACGCCACCGACAACGACGGCAACACCGCATTGATGATTGCTGCTGCCAAAGCTCACCCCGACACCGTCGCCCTGCTCCTTGAAAAAGGGGCAAACATCAACGCCACAAACAAGAGTGGCGACACCGCTCTCTCCCTCGCCCAAAAAGGCAAACGCGCTGACGTCGTGCAGATGCTGCGCGCTGCAGGAGCGAACAAATAAGGCGTTTTTTGCCATACCACTGCAATCTGCATTTGATTGCCGGCTTATGTTGCCGGCAAGCACTCAATACCCATCAAGAATCAAGGAAAACAGCATGAAAAAACAGCTCCTTCCCGCCCTCGTGCTTGCTGCCGCCGCGCTGCTTGCCGCCTGCGCCACCACCGGCACTGTGCAGGGCGCCGCCAGCGCCGCAAACAACCCCATTTTGGTCGCCGCGCATAAAGGCCAGACAGACGCCGTGCGCGCCCTCCTTGACCAAGGCACAAGCGCCAACGCCGCCGACAAAGACGGCTGGAACGCCCTCATGTTCGCCGCGCGAGGCGGCTACACCGACACCGTGCGCCTCCTCCTTGACCGGGGCGCAAGCGTCACCGCCGCCAGCAAAGAGGGCCTCACGCCCCTTTCGTTCGCTGCACTCAGGGGGCACACCGACATCGCCCGCCTGCTCATAGAAAAAGGCGCCAACGTGGGCGCCGTAGACCAACGGGGCGTGACAGCACTCATACTCGCCGCAGACGGCGGCCACACCGACACCGCCCGCCTGCTGCTTGACCAAGGCGCCAACATCAGCGCCACCGATAAACGCCTCTGGACGCCGCTCATGTTCGCCGCACAGAACGGCAGCACCGACACCATTCGCCTGCTCCTTGAGCGCGGCGCCAACATTCACGCCGTCAGCGACGTGGGCGTCACCGCCCTGATGATTGCCACCACCAATGCGAACACCGACGCCGTGCGCCTGCTGCTGGACAAGGGCGCCAACCCGAACGCCGCCGATGGCGACGGCGACACCGCCCTCTCCCGCGCCATGAAGCAAGGTCGCACCGCCATCGTGCAAATCCTGCGCGCTGCGGGGGCGAACAAATAAGGCGGTTTCGCCATACCACGACAATCAGCATTTGCTTTCCGGCTTATGTTGCTGGCAAGCAATCAATACCCATCAAAATACCATGAACAAACACATCCTCTCCGCCACCCTTCTG
>JAFRYL010000092.1 GCA_017437605.1 Ottowia sp.
CGCGCTGGAAAAGCGCCAGATGTCCGGCTCGCCTTCCTCGGCCAGCACATACACCGCCATTTCCCCACCGCCGCGCCGCAGCGCCACCTCGATGGCTTCCACGGCGCGGGCGCGCTCCACGCGGGCGATGCGGAAGCGGTCAGCCACCACGTCCAGCACCGCGCCGCCCGCCGCCTCGCGCCGTGCCTGCACGCGCGTGAAACCGCTGGCGGAAAGCCATTGCTGCACTTCATCTTCAGTAGCCTTGGCGGGCAGCGCCACGGCAAACGTCACCACCAGACGCGGGTCGCCCGCTTGTGCGGCGCGGCGCTGCAGCTCCTCAAAAATGCTGGCGGCGCTGTCGGCGCGCACGGGCAGCGCGGTGTCGGCGTCAAACAAGTGCGCGGCGCGCGCAAACAGCAGCTTGAAGTGGTCGGCCAGCTCCGTCATCGTGCCCACCGAGGAGCGCGATGAGCGCACCGGGTTGCCCTGGCTGATGGCAATGGCGGGCGGCACGCCGTCCACGCTGTCCACGGCGGGGCGGTCCATGCGCTCCAGAAACTGGCGCGCGTAGGCGCTGAAGGTTTCCACGTAGCGCCGCTGCCCCTCGGCGTAGAGCGTGTCAAACGCGAGCGACGACTTGCCCGCGCCGCTCGGCCCGGTGAGCACCGTCAGCTCACCGCAGCGCAGCTCAAGGTCAAGGTTTTTCAGCGTGTGCTGGCGCGCGCCACGAATGCGGATGAGGGGCGGCGTTGCGGATGGCTTCTTGCTTGCTGTCATGGGCGCGCATGATGCGCCGAAAAAATGCACGGCGCATTTGCAAGGGTATCAATTGCTTGCCGGCTTCATAAGCCGGCAATCAAACACATTGAGAAATAGTATGTTGTAGGGGCGCAATTTATTGCGCCCTTTGCGCGGTATGCACTGGCGAGGGCGCGATAAATCGCGCCCCTACGATGGTTGTTGTGTGTTTTTGTAAGGGTATCAATTGTTTGCCGGCACAAAAAGCCGGCAAGCAAAGATATTTATTGACAGTATTTGACGACAAACAAATACACCATCATTCATCATTGCATCGCCGGCTTCTTATAACGGCGATGAATATATACCCTACGTTTTTTGCATGTGTCAGGGCACAAAAAAACCGGCTGCCTTGCGGCAGCCGGTCTTGGCGCAATGCGTCAAAGGATTAGCGCTTGGCGGCCTTGGTGGCGGCGGCGGCGCTCTTGGTCATGCTTTCGGTCACGGCCTTGGCGTTGGCTTCAGCCACGTCGGTAGCCTGCTTGACAGCCTTCTGCACGGATTCAGCAGCGTTGTTGGCGGCGGCCACGGCGCTCTTCATCATGGCAACCAGGGGTTCGCTGCCAGCGGGGGCGTTGCGGGAAGCGTTGTCCACCAGGGTGGCGAACTGAGCCTGGCTTTCGGCCACTTTCTGCTCGAACGCCTTGCTGAATTCGGCGGTGGTGCCGGAGGCGATGTCATACAGGTGACGGCTGTAAGCAGCGGCCTTTTCAGCCAGGGGCTGGAACATGCTGGCCTGCAGCGCCAGGAGTTCCTGCGCGTCCTTGGCGGACAGCAGAGCCTGGGAGTGCTGGGCGGATTCGTTCAGCGCGGCTTTGGCGGCCTGCAGGTTCAGCTCAACCAGCTTTTCCATGCCTTCGAAGGCTTTGGTGGTCAGGCCGTAGATGGTTTCAAGGTTGGCTTTCTGGGAAGCCAGCAGTTGTTCAGGGGTGAGCATCTCTCTCTCCAAGGAAAAAAGTGGGTGTGTGAAAAAAGTTGGAGGGCCAAGCCCTCCCTTTGCGGTTCGTGCTGCAGTGCAGCAGCGAACGTCACGGCGCGAATTGTAGGAGGAAACTCGCACCCGCCTCCGATTTTTTTTGCTGCTGTGCAAAATTCCCACACTGTTGTCGCAAGACAACAGTCAGCTTGTGTTCATTCCCTTGGGCACAATGCCGCCCTGCTGTGCCTTGCACTACGGAGAAATTTCACATGACCAATCCACTGACCGCCCCCATTGCCGACCCCGGCAGCGTTGACGCCGCCATTCTCAACCGCATCAGCGTGCGCGCCTTCCGCCCCGACCCGGTGCCGCGCGAGATGCTGGAAGAAATCATCAGCATCTCCAAGCGCGCGCCCAGCGGCACCAACACGCAGCCGTGGCGCGTCTACGTGCTCACGGGCGCGGTGCGCGATGCCATCTGCGACCAGGTGTGCAAGGTGTTTGACGACATCTACGAACACCCTGAACTCGCCGAGCAGTACAAGCCGCACTTCAAGTACTACCCCGACAACTGGGTGGAACCCTACATCGGCCGCCGCCGCGAGACGGGCTGGTCGCTCTACGGGCTGCTGGGCATCGAAAAAGGCGACAAGGACAAGATGCACGCGCAGCACCGGCGCAACTTCCGCTTTTTTGACGCGCCCGTGGGCATGGTCTTCACCATGAGCCGGCTCATGGGTCAGGGCAGCCTGCTGGACTGCGGCACCTTCATGCAGAACGTCATGCTCGCAGCACGCGCACGCGGCCTGCACACCTGCGCGCAGGCAGCGTGGAACGACTTTGGGAGCATCGTGCTGCCGTATGTGGGCGCCGCCGAAGATGAAGTGATGGTGTGCGCAATGGCACTCGGCTGGGCGGACGAGACGGACGTGGTCAACGAACTCGTCACGCGCCGCGAGCCGCTGGAAAACTTCACCAAGTGGATGGGCTGGGACGCCCAATAAGGCAAAAACCACGGGTATATATTCGTCGCCGGCATAACAAGCCGGCGATGATATACATATACCACCGGTATAAGTGATTTCAACACGCGCCCATGCCCATCCCGCAGCACTTCATCGCCGACCTGCTGGCGCGCGCCGACATCGTGGACATCGTCGGGCGGCATGTGCAGCTCAAAAAAGCGGGCGCGAACTACCTCGGCCTCTGCCCCTTTCATGGCGAAAAAACGCCTTCCTTCAACGTCAGCCCCACCAAGCAGTTCTTCCACTGCTTTGGCTGCGGCAAGCACGGCGACGCCATCAGCTTCATCATGGAGCACACCGGCGCCACCTTCCGCGAAGCGGTGGAAGACTTGGCGCAGCAATGCGGCCTCACCGTGCCCGAGGACGAGCGCAGCCCGCAGGAGCGCCAGCGCGCCGCCGAGCAACGCCAGCATCAGGACACGCTCGCCGACGTGCTGGCGCGCGCCGCGCGCGCCTGGAAGCAGCAGCTCAAAAGCGCCCCGCACGCCATTGACTATCTGAAGAAGCGCGGGCTGAGCGGCGAAATCGCCGCGCGCTACGGTCTGGGTTACGCCGCCGCCGGCTGGCACGCGCTCGCCAGCGTCTTCCCCGACTACGCCAGCCCGCTGCTGGAAGAAAGCGGCCTCGTCATCGTCACCGAAGACGGCAAACGCTACGACCGCTTCCGCGACCGCATCACCTTCCCCATCCGCTCGCTCAAGGGGCAGGTCATCGGCTTTGGCGCACGCACCATGGGCGACGAAAAGCTAAATACCTCAACTCGCCCGAAACCGCGCTTTTCCACAAGGGGCAGGAACTCTACGGCCTCTACGAAGCCCGCAACGTGCTGCACCAGCGCGGCTGGGCGCTCGTCGTTGAAGGCTACATGGACGTGCTCGCGCTGGCGCAATTCGGCCTTGGCAACGCTGTCGCCACCCTCGGCACCGCCTGCACCAACGAGCATCTGCACAAACTGCTGCGCTTCACCAGCAGCGTCACCTTCGCCTTTGACGGCGACGCCGCCGGGCGCAAAGCCGCGCGCCGCGCGCTGGAAGCCGCGCTGCCGCTCGCCAGCGACACGCGCAGCTTCCGCTTCCTGTTCCTGCCGCCCGAGCACGACCCCGACAGCTTCATTCGTGCCGAAGGCGCCGACGCCTTTGAGCGCGCCGCGCAAAGCGCCCTGCCGCTCTCTCGCTTCATGCTGGAGGCCGCCGCCGAAGGCTGCGACCTCGCCAGCGCCGAAGGCCGCGCACACTTCGCCACCAATGCCCGCGCGCTCTGGCAGGCGCTGCCCGAGCGCGGCCTGCTGCGCCAGCAATTGCTGGCTGACATCGCCGCGCGCGCCGGGCTGGACGCCGCCGCCCTCCTCCACTCCTGGGGCGCATCGTCCCGCCATGCTGCCCCGCGCAGCGCTCCAGAGCGCCGCCCCGCCTTCGCCTCCGCACCACGCACCAGCGCACAAAGCAACGCGCTGCAGGCGCACGCGCGCAACGTCGCGCGCCTGCTGCTGCAGGACGCCGCACTCTGGGACGAACTGAGCGAAGACGAGCGCGGCGAGCTCTGCAGCACCCCCGGCGACTGGGGCGATGCCCTGCGCTGGCTGGAGCAGCAATTCGTGGAATACGGCGCCCAAAACACCGCCGCCCTCCTGCGCGCCCTGGAACCGGGCAGCGCCCTGCATGGCAAGCTGAGCAGCCTGCTCGCCAGCGACACCATTGCCGCCGACACCCCGCCCAGCGCGCACGAGCTGCGGCTCGGCGTCATTCAAGCGCGCATTGAACTCGCCAGCGAACGCATGCGCGCGCATCAGTACGCCCCGGACAGCGACGCCTACCGCGACGCCCTGCGCCAGCTCACAGGGCTGCGCCAGCAACTCGAGGCGCTGCGCCGCGCCCCCACGTGAACGCTGGCCAAAATTGCCGCCCATTTGTATAATGCGCGGCTTTGCCCGACAAGAGCGACAGCAGCACCTCCGGCCCCGGCTCACGCGCCCCGCACCCCAAGCGCCGCCACCCGCTTTCTGCGTCAAAGAAAGCGCCCCTTGTCTCCGCAAGGACTGCACCCCAAATGTTCGCCCGCCCATCTTGCCGGCAATGGCTTTTCGCGCCCGCTCAAGCGTGCGCGCTGCGCTGCGCGAAACGCCCTCTCCCCTCCACCCCTTGGGTACACATTGATGACCAGCACAAAAACCGCCAGCCGCACAGGCGCCAAGAGCGCCGCCAAGGTTGCAGCCAAACCTGCCGCGAAACCGGCAGCCAAGGCTGCGGCCAAACCTGTCGCAAAAACCACAGCCAAACCTGCAGCCAAGCCCGCTGCCAAGCCCGCCGCGACCAAGAAAACCGCCGCACGCAAGGCCGCGCCACCGGCTGCGGCGCCCGCCGCCAAAGCCGTAAAAGCGCCTGCAAAGGCGGCAGCGAAAGCGCCAGCCAAGGCCGCCGCAAAGCCGGCAGCCAAGCCTGCGGTCAAAGCAGTCAAGACTGCCGCCCCCGCCAAGGCGCCTGCCAAAGCTGCAAAGCCCGCAGCCCCGGCCAAAGCCGCTGCCAAGCCTGCTGCCAAAGCCAAAGCGCCCGCAAAGGCAGCCAAACCCGCTGCCAAAAAGTCCGCTGCAACAAAAGCCGTGACGAAGGCTCCCGCCAAGGCTGCGGCCAAAGCACCAGCCCAAGCGCCCGCCAAGGCTGCGGCAAAGGCGCCTGCAAAAGCGGCTGAAAAGAAAGCGCCGGCAAAAGCGCCCGCGAAAACCGCCGCAAAAGCGCCGGCCAAGGCCGCCGCAAAACCAGCGGCGAAAAAAGCTGCCGCGCCCAAAGCGGTGAAAGCAGAGAAGGCTGCAAAACCGGCCAAATCCGCAAAAACAGAAAAACCTGCGAAAGCAGAAAAATCTGCCAAGGTAACTGCGCCCGCGAAAGCGGCAAAAGCCGGTAAAGACGCAAAAGCCACCAAACCGGCCAAAGAGGAAAAGGCGAAAAAAGCGTCCAAGGCGCCCAAGGCCGCGCCCAGCGTTGAAGCGCCCGCCGCACCCGCCGCGCCCAAGGCTCCGAAAGCGCCCAAGGCCGCCAAAGCCAAGGACGGTGCCGCCACGCCGCCAGCCGCCGCGCCTGAAAAATCCGCCGGCAAAAAAGGCAAGAAAAAGGACAAGGCCGCCACTGCGGAAAACGCGCCTGAAACCAAAGGCGACGAGGCTGCCGAACCCAAGGCCAAGCCGCTGCGCATCAAAATCAGCAAGTCCAAGGAACGCGCCCTGATGAAGGAGTTCGGGCTGGACGATGTCAGCGAGCTGTCGCAGGAAGAAATCAACGACCGTAAAACCCGCCTCAAGGCGCTGCTCAAGCTCGGCAAGACGCGCGGCTACGTCACGCACAGCGAAATCAACGACCACCTGCCCGACAAAATGGTGGAAGCCGAGACGCTGGAAGCCGTCGTCTCCATGCTCAGCGACATGGGCGTGCAGGTCTACGAACAGACGCCCGACGCCGACACCCTGCTGCTCAACAACCAGCCCAACGCCACCGCCACCGAGGAAGAAGCCGAGGAAGAGGCGGAAGCCGCCGTCTCCACCATGGAGAGCGAGTTTGGCCGCACCACCGACCCGGTGCGCATGTACATGCGCGAAATGGGCAGCGTCGAACTCCTCACGCGCGAGGGCGAAATTGAAATTGCCAAGCGCATTGAAAGCGGCCTCATGGACATGATGGCTGCCATCAGCGCCAGCCCCTCCACCATTGAGGAAATCCTGCGCCTTGCCGCCGAAATCCGCGAAAGCAAAACCCCCATCAACAACGTCGTGGACGGCTTCACCGACCAGGACGAAAACGACGACTTCGTCGCCGAAGAAGACCAGGACGAAGCCATTGAGGACGAAGACGACGACGGCACCCTCGCCATGACGCGCATGCTCGAGCAGCTCAAGGGTCAGGCGCTCGAGCGCTTTGACGCCATCGCCGCGCTGCTCACCGAACTGCACGCCGCGCGCGAGAAAAGCGGCATCCATTCAGACGCCTACAACAAAGTGCAATCCGCACTCTCCGAGCGCCTGATGAGCATTCGCTTCACCGCCAAAACCATCGAGAAGCTCTGCGACATGGTGCGCGGGCAGGTGGACGAAGTGCGCCGCCACGAGCGCGACCTGCGCCGCATCATCGTGGACCGCTGCGGCTACCCGCAGGAGCTGTTTGCCGCCGAATTTGCCGAGCACCTCCTTGACCTGCAATGGGTGGAACAACAGGCCACCGCCGGCAAACCCTGGAGCGCCGTCATGCAGCGCAATATCCCGCCCGTGCAGGATCTGCAGCAAAAACTCATTGACCTGCGCGACCGCGCGCGCCTGCCCCTGCAGGAACTCAAGCGCATCAGCCACCGCATGAACATGGGCGAGCGCAACAGCCGCCTGGCGAAAAAGGAAATGATTGAAGCCAACCTGCGCCTCGTCATCTCCATTGCCAAGAAATACACCAACCGTGGCCTGCAGTTCCTTGACCTCATACAGGAAGGCAATATCGGCCTGATGAAAGCCGTGGACAAATTTGAATACCGGCGCGGCTACAAATTCTCCACCTATGCAACGTGGTGGATACGCCAGGCCATCACCCGCTCCATCGCAGACCAGGCGCGCACCATACGCATTCCGGTGCATATGATAGAAACCATCAACAAAATGAACCGGCTCTCGCGCCAGCACCTGCAGGAACACGGCCACGACCCCGACCCGAAATTCCTCGCGGAACAAATGGGCATGCCCGAAGACAAAATCCGCAAGATTATGAAAATCGCCAAGGAGCCGATTTCCATGGAAAGCCCGGTGGGGGACGACGACGACAGCCATCTGGGCGATTTTCTGGAAGACGCCAGCAACACCGCCCCCGTGGACGCCGCCATGCAAGCCGGCCTGCGCGACATGGTGCGCGAAATTCTGGACAACACCCTCACCCCGCGCGAAGCCAAGGTGCTGCGTATGCGCTTTGGCATTGACATGAGCAACGACCACACGCTTGAAGAAGTCGGGCGCCAGTTTGACGTCACGCGCGAGCGCATCCGCCAGATTGAGGCCAAAGCCATACGCAAACTCAAACACCCCTCGCGCGCCGACAAGCTGCGCACCTACACCGGCTGACGCGCCCCCGCGCACACCAGCACAAAGGCGGCTCCCAGAGCCGCCTTTTTCATGCAAAAACGCAGGGTATCACTTTCCTGCCGGCACAACTTGCCGGCAACAAGTGCTCTATACTTTCAGTATATTAATCAGCAGAGAAAAACAACGCCATGATTGCCACCGCCCTGTACACCGTCGTCGCCATGCTGCTTGTGTTCGCGACCTCGCACATCATCGCCGCAGCCATCGCCGCGCCGAGCGCCACTCCCGCAGAAGCCACCACTCCTGACGCCACCGTCCCCAGCGCGAACAAGGCAAACCCAAGCCTCCTGAAAGCGGAAGCCGCCGCTGACGCCGCCGCCCAAAACCCCATAGGCTTCGTGGTGGGCTTGCTGTTTCTTTTCGTCCTTGCCGCACTGTTTTCTGTTGGCGTCGTGCTGGCGTACACCGGCGCCGCGAGGGCGCTCGTCGCGGCGGCGCTGCTCACATCGGCGCTGCTTGGCCTGACATGGGGCATGCGCGACGGGAAACGCCGTAACAAAGAATCCGTCAAAGGCACCATGAATATGTATATCAGAGCATATTTCATTGCCCTTTTCATATATGCGATAACCAGACGGCTTTACGAAATAATTTCCTGAACACCAGCGGCGCTCACGGCACCCACACCCACAAGGCGGCTCCCAGGCTGCCTTTTTTCACGCAAAATCAATGGGTATCCATTCGCCGCCAGCTTGATAAGCCGGCAACCACATATAAATATATATAGTATGCGGAGAGAAGCAAACAAAAACTCCGCTTCCAAGAGGCCGCGGGGCTGTGTGTTTAGAGCCGTCGGCGTTCAGGCGTCCCCGCGCCCTATCCGCTCCCATGCTTCACGGAATTGCTCCTGTTCATAGTCGCGCTGCTCCAGCCAGTACTGGCGCTTTCCCCCTTCGTCGCGACTGGCAAGCTCCTTGACCTCCTGCGGCAGAAGAACGAAAAACGAAGGGTCGGGCGTAGCAACATTGTTCACGATGACCCAGAAATCGCCCATGACCTTGTCCAGCGAAAGACCAAGCCCAACAGCATTACGTTTGCTCAGGGTTCTGACCTTAATCTCAACGGAACGTGAGGCATCCCCGCTGCGGGCGATGAAGTCCGCCCGCGCACTGCGCGCCACTGCTGTGATGTTCCAGCCGAGGCAAGAAAGCCACTTGCGGCAGTAGTCCAAGCCCCTTTTGCGGACAAGCTGCCGATTCAGCGGCGCGGTTTCGCTGCTGCCTGGTACGTTTGCCATAACGCTTTGCGCAGGGTCAGGTGATTGAGAAGGAACTTGGTGGAGGGCACTCACACCGTCACAGAAACAGGCACGATGTGTACATCAAATTCCGATGTACACATCCAATGTACACAATCAGACTGGATGTGGGGCGCGCCTCGGACAACGCCAAGAAAGCAAGCCGTTGATTTGACAACAAAAAAGCGCCCCGTTGGGCGCTTTTGAAAGATGTCCTGGCGGAGAGAGCGGGATTCGAACCCGCGGTGGGCTATTAACCCACACACGCTTTCCAGGCGTGCGACTTAAACCACTCATCCATCTCTCCGCGTGGCAGGCGGGCGATTGTAGCCGCTCGCCCGCCCCTTTTCACGCTCAGCGCGCAGGCTGCGTGCTGCCGCCGCGCACCATTGCCATGGCGGAGCTGATGAGGGCGGAGACTTCCGTCATGTTGCTCGGCACCACGAGCGTGGTCTTGGACTGCGCGGCCACCTGGCTGTAGGCGTCCACGGCCTTTTCCGCCACCTTGAGCTGCACGGCCTTCTCGCCGCCGGGCTGCTGGATGGCTTCGGCCACTTGCGTGAGGGCGCGCGCCGTGGCCTGCGCCACGACGAGGATGGCGGACGCCTGCCCCTGCGCGCTGTTGATGAGCGCCTGTTTTTCACCTTCGGACTTGGCGATGGCGGCCTGTTTTTCACCTTCGGCGAGGTTGATTTCTTCCTGCCGCTTGCCTTCGGAGGTAGCGATGACGGCGCGTTTTTCGCGCTCGGCGGTAATCTGCGCCTGCATCGCGCGCAGGATTTCGGCGGGCGGCGTCAAATCCTTGATTTCATAGCGCAGCACTTTCACGCCCCAGTTGAGCGCGGCTTCGTCAATGGCGTCCACCACCTGCTCATTAATCATGTTGCGCTCTTCAAAGGTTTTGTCCAGTTCCAGCCGGCCAATGACGCTGCGCAACGTGGTTTGCGCGAGCTGCGAAATGGCCATCACGTAGTTGCTGGAGCCGTAGCTGGCGCGCATGGGGTCGGTGACCTGGAAGTAGAGGATGCTGTCCACCTGCAGCTGCGTGTTGTCGCACGTGATGCAGACCTGGCTGGGCACGTCCAGCGGGATTTCTTTCAGGCTGTGCTTGTAGGCGACGCGGTCAAAGAACGGAATGATGATATTGAAACCGGGCGACAGCGTGCCGCTGTATTTGCCGAGGCGCTCGACAATCCAGGCATTCTGCTGCGGCACGATTTTGATGGCCATGCGCGCAAAAAACACGACCAGCGCCAGCAAAATGGCGAAGAAAATGAGGGTGTTGGTCACGGTGAGACTCTTTCCTGATGTGGTTGCTGAGAAAAAACGAAAAAACTGGCGCGCCCTTACACCGGCTCCACCAGCAGGCGCGCGCCCACGACTTCGGCCACGCGGTACGCGCCGCTTTGCTGTGCTGCGCCCGCGCGAGGTGCCGCCGTCCAGGTCGCGCCACGATAGCGCACGCTGGCGGTGCCGTCGTCGTTCCATTGCTCAATCTGGACGATGCCGCCCACGTCCAGATTCACATTCGGGTCTGCGCTGGCCGGCACATCGCTGCCACCGTGGCGGTGGCGCCACCAGTAGCCGCCCGCCAGCGCCAGCGCGCCCGTGAAGGCCGCCACCGCCATCTGCGCCGTCAGCGGCGCGCCCAGATGCGCGGCAATGGCGCCGGCAGCCGCGCCCAGCGCCAGCATCAGCAGATACAGGGTGAGCGTGAACAGCTCCACGGCAACCAGGGCGCCGCAGGCAATCCACCAAAGAGCCGCTTGCGTCATGGCTCATCCTTTCCATGAAAAAAACTGCACGTGTGTGAGCGCGCCGTCGCCGCAGCGCGCGCGCATGGCTGCATATTGTGGCGCGAGTGCGCCGCGCAAGTGCAGCGCGCGCAGCTTTTCTTACACTTCGCGCCGCCGCGCAGTGCGCGCGGGTGTTTTTTGCCAGAGGCGCACGCCATGAAATTCCGCTTTCCCATCGTCATCATTGATGAAGACTACAACGCCGAAAACAGCTCCGGCTTGGGCATTCGCGCCTTGGCGCAGGCCATTCAGGACGAGGGCTTTGAGGTGGTCGGCGCCACCAGCTACGGCGACCTGGCGCAGTTCGCGCAGCAGCAAAGCCGCGCCAGCGCCTTCATCCTCTCCATTGATGATGAGGAGTTCAGTCCCGGCCCCGACCTCGCGCCCGCCGTGCTCAACCTGCGCAACTTCATTCAGGAAGTGCGGCGCAAAAACCCCGACGTACCCATCTACCTGCACGGCGAAACCAAAACCAGCCAGCATGTGCCCAACGACGTGCTGCGCGAGCTGCACGGCTTCATTCACATGTTTGAGGACACGCCCGACTTCGTCGCGCGCCATATCCTGCGTGAAGCCAAGGCGTATCTGGAAGGCATACAGCCACCCTTTTTCCGCGCACTGCTGGACTACGCCGAAGACGGCTCCTACTCCTGGCACTGCCCCGGGCACTCAGGCGGCGTCGCCTTCCTGAAAAGCCCCGTCGGGCAGATGTATCACCAGTTCTATGGCGAAAACATGCTGCGCGCCGACGTGTGCAACGCCGTGGAAGAGTTGGGGCAGCTCCTTGACCACAACGGCGCCATCGGCGAGAGCGAGCGCAACGCCGCGCGCATCTTCAACGCCGACCACTGCTTTTTCATCACCAACGGCACCTCCACCAGCAACAAGATTGTCTGGCACCACACCGTGGCCCCCGGCGACGTGGTGGTGATGGACAGAAACTGCCACAAAAGCAATTTGCACGCCATTATCATGACGGGCGCCATCCCAGTGTTTTTGCGCCCCACACGCAACCATTACGGCATTATCGGGCCAATTGACCGCAGCGAATTCGAGCCTGATTCCATCCGCGAAAAAATCCGCGCCAACCCGCTGCTGCGCGGCGTCGATGCCGACGCCGTGCGCCCGCGCATCATGTCGCTGACGCAATCCACCTACGACGGCGTGCTCTACAACACCGAAACCATCAAGGGACTGCTCGACGGCTACATCGACAACCTGCACTTTGACGAAGCCTGGCTGCCGCACGCCGCCTTCCACCCCTTTTACGGCACCTATCACGCCATGGGCAAAAAGCGCCCGCGCCCGCGCCGCTCCATGGTGTATTCCACGCAATCCATCCACAAGCTGCTCGCCGGCATCAGCCAGGCCAGCCAGGTGCTGGTGCAGGACTCGCAAACCGTTGAACTCGACCGCCACCTCTTCAACGAGGCCTACCTCATGCACACCTCCACCAGCCCGCAATACAGCATCATTGCGAGCTGCGACGTGGCCGCCGCCATGATGGAGCCTCCTGGTGGGCGCGCCATGGTGGAAGAAAGCCTGCGCGAGGCACTCGACTTCCGCCGCGCCATGCGCAAAGTCGCGGACGACTACGGCGCCGGCGACTGGTGGTTCCAAGTCTGGGGGCCGGACAAGCTCGCCGCCGACGGCATCGGCGACGCAGCTGACTGGGTCATCGCCGACGAAGCGCCCGATGGCAAAACCTGGCACGGCTTCGGGCGGCTCGCCCCCGGCTTCAACATGCTTGACCCCATCAAGGCCACCATCGTCACCCCCGGGCTTGACCTTGACGGGCAATTCGCTGGTCAGGGCATCCCGGCGAGCATCGTCAGCAAGTATCTGGCCGAGCACGGCATCGTCGTGGAAAAAACCGGCCTCTACAGCTTCTTCATCATGTTCACCATCGGCATCACCAAAGGCCGCTGGAACACACTCGTCGCCGCCCTGCAGCAGTTCAAGGACGACTACGACCGCAACCACGGCCTCTGGCGCGTCATGCCCAAGTTCAGCGCCCAGCACCGCCGCTACGAACACATGGGGCTGCGCGACCTCTGCCAGCGCGTGCACCAGCTCTACGCCGCCAGCGACATCGCGCGCCTGACCACCGAGATGTACCTGAGCGACATCACCCCCGCCATGACGCCCGCGGCCGCCTACGCCTGCATCGCGCGGCGCCAGACCGAGCGCGTGCCCATTGACGAACTGCTCGGGCGCGTCACCGTCAACCTCATTACGCCCTACCCGCCCGGCATCCCGCTGCTCATTCCCGGGGAAGTGTTCAACCGCTCCATCGTGGACTACCTGAAATTTGCACGCGAATTCGCGCGCCAGTGCCCCGGCTTTGAAACCGACATTCACGGCCTCGTGGAAGAGCGCGACGAAGACGGCGGCCCCATCCGCTACTACGCCGACTGCGTGCGCCGCGACGCCGTGCCCGCCGCCGCCTGACCCGGCTATCATTGCAGCCCTGACCGTTCTCACCCGCGAAAGGACACGCCTTGTTCCCCGAATACCGCGACCTCATCTCCCGCCTCAAAACCGAAGGCACCAACACCCGCTTCCTCAACCTCTTTGAAAAACACAACGCCCTGGACTCGCAAATCGCCAACATGGAGGCGCTCAACGCCGGCGCCCGCCACACCGAAATCGGCGAGCTGAAACGCGAAAAACTGCGCCTCAAAGAAGAAATCTACGCCATCCTGAAGAAACTGGACGAGGGCAGCAAGTAACGCCCCGCCCCTCCTGAACAGCCCGCCGCAGCGCGGGCTTTCTTGTCTGCACACCCGAAGGAGAACGCCTCATGCCCCTCTACCGCTGCAACCACTGTGGCCACATTGAGGAAACGCCCGCTCCCCCGCAGCAAACCACCTGCGCCGCCTGCGGCAAACCCGTCACCGCCCACGACGCCGCCACCCTGCTGCGCCACGTCATGCAGCGGTATACCGAACTGAACAAGCAATACACGGCACTCCAGCAGCAAAGCAGCGCCGCAGCGCCCGCCGCTGCGGAGCCTGCGCCCCAAGCCGCCGCCAGCGCGAAAAAGCAACCCGCAAAAGCCGCCCCCTCCGTAGACCTGCGCAACGCCGCGCTGCACAGCACCAGCGCGCTCGCCACCGACGCGCAGCACAAGCCGCTGCAAGACTGGTTTGCCGGGCGCGGCGCCAACGCCATCATTCAAACCGCCAATGTGGACATGAGCGGCTTCTTTGACGAAGCCGCCGAAGCCATCGGCAGCAACTACCAGCTCATGGCGCCCGTCATGGAGCACTTCCGCCGCACCCTGAACCGTGGCGGCGAAGGCATGCGGCTGGACCTGCAGAAATACGAACCGCAGGACGCGCAGCACATCCAGAACCTCTGCCGCAAGCTGCACGGCTGGACCTTTTTCACCAACTGCAACTACAAGAAGCAGGACAAAACCCTGCACATCGGCTTTCAGAGCGCCACCGCCGCGCGCCAATTCCTCGCTGGCGGCTGGCTGGAATGGTTTGCGCTCGGCGCGGCGCTGGCGGAAATCAAGAAAAAGCAGGCTGAGCAAGGCAGCTACAGCTTCTCCCTCGCGCGCGGCCTCACGCTGCAATTCGTCAACGGCGACAAAAACGAACTGGACGTGGCCGTGCTGCCCGAAGGCCAAAAAAGCCCCTTCGTCATTGAGTGCAAAACCTGCGAGTTCCGCAAGGACATTGACAAGATGGTGCGCCTCGCACGCCGCCTGAGCCTGCCCAAAGAGCGCTTCATCGCGCTCGCCGTTGACCTGGACGAAGAGCAGACCAAGGCACTCAGCGCCATGTACCCGCTGCACTTCACCCCGATGCACAGGCTGCAGGAACACATTGCGACGCTGCTGTAAAACAGCATACTCTTGCAATACACATTCGGTTGCCGGCTTCTTGTGCCGGCAACCACATATATACCAACAAAAAACACCATGAAAAAGCATCTCCTCCCCGCCCTTTTGCTCGCTGCGCTGCTCACCGCCTCATGCAGCACCACCGGCACCGCGCAAAGTTGCAAGTCCGCCCTCACCCCGCTGCAGCGCGTCGCCTGCGCTGGCGACACCAAGAACGTGCTCTGGCTGCTTGACAATGGCGCGGCCATTGACGACACCGACCGCGACGGCTGGACAGCCCTCATGTTCGCCGCGCGCAGCGGCCATACTGACACCGCCCGCCTGCTCCTTGACAAAGGAGCGAACCTCCACGCCACCGACGCCGCGCGCTGGACGCCGCTCATGCTCGCCGCGAAACGGGGACACACCAGCACCGCGCGCCTGCTCCTTGACCGGGGCGCGAATGTCAACGCCGTCACCAAATACGGCGGCACTGCGCTGGTGAGCGCAGCAAGCGGCGGCCACACCGCCACCGCCCGCCTGCTCCTTGACAGAGGCGCAAGCATGGACGCCACCGGCAGCAAAAATGGCTGGACGCCGCTCATGTTCGCCGCATGGAACGGCCACGCCGACACGGTTCGCCTGCTTCTTGACAGAGGTGCTGACCCCAACGTCACCGGCAAGGACGGCAGCACTGCCCTCTCCCTCGCCCAAAGAGGCGAGCACACCGCCGTCATGGACATGCTGCGCGCTGCTGGCGCGAAAAAGTAAGAAAACGCCCGCTGCGCGGGCGCATTCTTCACATCGCAACGGGTATTACTTGGCCGCCGGCATAACAAGCCGGTGACCACATATGTTTTCTTCTGGTATGCGCTCTCACTGCGTGGCGCGCAGCCACGCCGGAATGTCACGATGGGCGTGCAGCACGCGCCAGATGTCGATGCACTCCTCGCGCTCAACATAGAACACGATGTAGGGATAGCGCGTCAGCGGCCAAGAGCGCAGGCCGGGCAGCCCAAGTTCGTGGGCATAGCGCGGCGAGCCGGTTGCCGGATACAGGGCAATGTGGCCGTATGCCTGCTCCAGCGCGTCAATGAAGCCAAGTGCAACCTGCGCCCCCGCTTCGAGCAGGTACCAGTCCAGCGCCTGCTGCACGTCGCGTTCCGCCAGCTCGCGCGGAACAAGCGGTTTGGTGTTCATTCCTGCACGCCAGCAGCAGTATGGCGGTGCACCTGCGCGCGCAGCCGCTCAAAGTAGGCGGCGTCGGCGGGCGCGGCGGGGCTGGACGCGGCGCCTTCCAGCAGCAGGGCGCGCAGGCGTTCGCGCTCCTGCTCCCTGCCGATGAGCTCCAGCAGGTATTCGCTGCTGCCGCAACCGCGCTGGCTGGCTTGGTGCTGCACGAAGGTATGCAGCGTGTCGGTGAGGGTGATGTTCAGCGTGTTCATATGCCGCAAGCGTACGGCGTGCGCGCGAGGCTGGCAAGTGCCGCAAGGCGGCATGGGAAAAGTGCGACCACAAGGGTCGTCCCTACAATACCTAGTGCAATTGCATTCCATCGCCGGCTTATGTAGCCGGCGACGAATATATACCAATCAACAGTATCAAACAGCATTCATATACCGACACGATTAAAACAGCATCGCCGGCTTATGAAGCCGGCGATGGATTGATACCCGTGAAACCTTCCCCTCGCCCCCGCGCGTGCGAAGCGCGCTGCAGGGGGAGAGGGCGCAGGGTGAGGGGGCGCGCGCAGCGCGCGACAAACCTGCAAAACACAGCCGCCGCCATGCTGCCGCCTGGCGGCGCACCCCCACCCAGCCCACCCCCACAGCTGGCGCGAGGGGGTGGGGA
>JAFRYL010000093.1 GCA_017437605.1 Ottowia sp.
CGTCCGGCTCCATGCTGCCCACGCTGCTGGTGGGCGACCTCATTCTGGTCAACAAATACACCTACGGCCTGCGCCTGCCCGTCTTCGGCACGCGCCTGACGCAGGGCAGCGCCGTGCAACGCGGCGATGTGGTCGTGTTCCGCTACCCACCCAACCCGCGCGTTGACTACATCAAGCGCGTCGTCGGGCTGCCCGGCGATGAAATCGCCTACCTGAACAAGCGCCTGAGCATCAATGGCCGCCCACTTGCCATCACGCCGCAGGACGATTTCCTCGATGAATCCAGCATGACCTACTTCAAACAGTGGGGCGAGCAGCTGGATGCCACCAACCACCACATCCTCATCGACGGACGCCGCCCCGCTTTCATCGCCGGCGCCACCCCCTTCCCTTCCGACGACCAATGCCGTTACAGTATTGAGGGCGTTGCCTGCCGCGTGCCCGACGACCACTTCTTCGTCATGGGCGACAATCGCGACAACTCCTTGGACTCGCGCTACTGGGGCTTTGTGCCACGCGCCAATCTGGTCGGCAAGGCCTTTTTCATCTGGATGAATTTCAGCGACATCAAACGCATCGGTTCCTTCAACTAAGCACAAAAGGAAAACACATCATGACCTCAAATCGCCCCTCCGCGCAGCGCGGCATGTCTCTCATTGGCCTGTTGATTATTGCCTGTGTGGTAGCATTCTTCGGGTTGATAGCCTTGCGGGCTGTGCCAACGGTCTCGGAATATATGACAATCAAAAAAATAGTAAAAAGAGCCGTCGAATCCAGCAACACCGTCTCGGAAGTCAAGTATCACTTCCAAATGGGCTCCGCTGCTGATTTTGTGTCCTCCATAACAGCAGAGGATCTTGAAATCACCAAAGCCGGCTCCCGCATTATTGTCTCCTTTGCCTACGACAAAGAAATACCCATCGTTCACCCTGTTTATCTGCTGATTAAATACCGTGGCTCCACGGCAGACAATTAATAATAACCCCCTCGCCACTCTACAAAGCGCGCTCGGCCACCAGTTTGGCGAGCCAGCGCTGCTCTTGCGCGCACTCACGCACCGCAGTTTTTCCGCCGACCATTACGAGCGGCTGGAATTTTTGGGCGATGCGGTGCTGGGCATGGCCGTGGCGCACATGCTCTATGAGGCGCAGGGCGAGTTGCCGGAGGGCGAGCTGTCGCGCGTGCGCGCCAAGCTGGTGCGTCAGGACAGCCTGCACCAGCTCGCCTTGAAGCTGGGGCTGCCCGCGCTGCTGCGGCTGGGCGAGGGCGAAGCGCGCTCCGGCGGACGGCAGCGCCCCTCCATCCTCGCGGACGTGCTGGAGGCCATCATCGGCGCCGTGTATCTGGACGGCGGGCACGACGCCGCCGTGCAGCTTGTGCGGCGCCTGTTTGCCGATGTCGCCATCACCCCCGCGCTCTCGGCGGCGGCCAAGGACGCCAAAACCAGCCTGCAGGAATGGCTGCAGGCGCGGCACATGCAGCTTCCGCGCTATGACATCGTGCGCACCATCGGCGCCGCGCATCGGCAAATGTTTGAAGTGAGCTGCGCTGTGCCCGAGCGCCAGATTTGCGTCACCGCACAGGGGCGCTCGCGCCGCGCCGCCGAGCAGGAAGCCGCCGCCGCCGTGCTGCAGCAACTCCAGGCCACGCCATGACCGAAGACCCCTCCCCTGCCCCTGCCACCCCCGCAACCCGCTGCGGCCTCGTTGCCATCATTGGCCGCCCCAACGTCGGCAAATCCACGCTGCTCAACGCCCTCGTAGGGCAAAAAATCAGCATCACCAGCCGCAAGGCACAAACCACGCGCCACCGCATCACCGGCATACGCACGCTTGAAGACGGCGCTGGCGGCGGCGTGCAATTCATCTTTGTGGACACCCCCGGTTTCCAGACGCGCCACACCGCCGCGCTCAACCGCTCGCTCAACCGCGCCGTGCGCGGCGCACTGGAAGGCATCGACCTCGTCCTCTTTGTCGTGGAAGCGGGCAGCTTCACCCTGGCCGACGCCAAAGTGCTCGCCCTCCTCAAACCCGGCACCCCCGTCATCCTCGTTGCCAACAAACTTGACACCGTGCGCCGCCGCGCCGACATCGCCCCCTGGCTGCGCGACCTGCAGCAGCGCCACACCTTTGCCCAGTGGCTGCCCATGTCCGCCAAGAACCCGCGCGACGTGGAGCGCCTGCTCGCGCTCTGCACCCTCTACATGCCCGAGCAGCCCTGGCGCCACGACGCCGACGCCCTCACCGACCGCAGCGAGCGCTTCCTCGCCAGCGAAGTCGTGCGCGAAAAACTCTTCCGCCTCACCGGCGACGAGTTGCCCTACACCTGCACCACCGTCATCGAGCGATTTGAGGAAGAACCCAGCCGCCAGCACGGGCGCATGATTCGCATCGCTGCCGCCATCATCGTCGAGCGCCCAAGCCACAAAGCCATCGTCATCGGCGAGGCTGGCCAGCGCATCAAGCGCATCGGCAGCCAGGCGCGGCAAGAGCTGGAAACCCTGCTCGGCGCCAAAGTCTTCCTCGAACTCTGGGTCAAAGTGCAAAGCGGCTGGGCCGACGACAGCGCCCGCGTACGCAGCTTCGGCTATGAATAAAGCCGCGCGCCGCATCACCCACGAACCGGGCTACATCCTCCACAGCTACCCCTGGAGCGAACACAGCCTCATCCTGGAAGCCTTCACCCGTCACCACGGCCGCATCGCCCTGCTTGCCAAAGGCGCCAAACGCCCCAGCTCCAACTTCCGCCCCGTCCTCCTGCCCATGCAGCCGCTGCTGCTCACCTGGAGCGGCGCCGCCGAAATCCGCACCCTCAAAGGCGCCGAATGGGGCGGCGGCCACATCATGCCGGGCGGCGACGCCCTGCTTGCCGCCAGCTACGCCAGCGAACTGCTGCTGCGCACCCTCCCGCGCGAAGACCCCGCCCCCGCCCTTTTTGACGCCTACGCTGCCCTCCTCGCGCACCTTGCCGCGCAGCCTGCCTCACCGTCCACTGCCGCCGCCCTGCGCGCCTTTGAACTGCTCCTGCTGCGCGCCCTCGGGCAACTCCCCGCGCTTGATGCCCAAACCCTCACCCTCACGCCGCTTGACCCCGCCGCCCCCTACACCCTCGTGCCCGAAAGTGGGCTGCGCGCCGCCAGCAACGGCGACCCCGCCCTGCCCGGCGCCCACTGGCAGGCGCTGGACGCCGCCCTTGGCGAAGCAGCGCCCTTCGCCGCCACACTGCGCGCCACCGCCGCCCTCGGCGCCGCCGCTCGCCCCCTGCACACCATGCTGCGCCACAGCCTGCGCCACTACTGCGGCTGCGAATTGCACACCCCGCGCCTCGTGCGCGAAGCGCGCACCCTTGCCGCCGCCTCTCATTCCCCTCGCTCGCCGTGCCATTCATTCCCCTCGCCCCCGCGATAGCAGGGGGATGGTGCAGGGTGAAGGCAAAACATCGGGTATCACACCATCGCCGGCAATAAAAGCTGGCAACCATACACAAGCAACACAGGTATCCAGAACAGACACAAATACCTGTCAGCACACATCTCCATTGCCTTCTTATCTTGCCGGCAAGCATTTGATACCCATCACAAACAGATGCGCGCGTGAACCTTTGCACACCCACAACATTTCGCTACACTCGCGCCACGCCCCGGCTGCACCAGCAGGCAGCTCCCCCCCCCCTTCCCTCATCCAAAGGAGAATCCCGCATGAACACGGTTTCGCATACCATACGGCCCCCCCCCCCCCGCGCACTCCAGGTGCGCGGCGCACTTCTTAAAACCCCTACCCATCGCCGCGCTCGCCGCGCTGCTTGCCGCGCCAGCGGCGTGGGCGGACGAAAACGGCACGGCCGTCACCCTTAACCCATTGGCAGCCTCATACGGTCTCGGCACCACCGCTTACGTCGGCAACAACGGCACCGGCACCGGCAACACCGTCAGCGTTACATCCACTGATTACGCCTCCGCCGCTGCCGCAGGCGGCGCTTCCGATGGAAGCGGCCTCATCATCCCCACAGGCGTAGATAAAAGCGGCACGGTGAAAACCAACACGCTGACCGTTGAAAGCAGCGCCCGGGTAGGGTATGCCGCAGGGGGCGTCGCTGCCAGCCTGGCTGCAGCGCAAGCCGACGAGAACGTCCTGAAGGTTTTGGGAGAGGTTGATAACGCCGCTGGCGGCCTAGCTGCTGTCCTGCTCGGGACGGCATCAACCAAGGACAACGAGGTGCACATCGAGGGTGGCAAGGTGAATGTGGACTTGTACGGCGGCGTCGTCGCCGCAGGCAACGGCGACGCCACGGGCAACCACGTCTTCCTTGTTAGCGGCGCGGTGATGGGCGATGTGTGGGGCGGCAAGTGCAAGGGAAGCGGCTGCAAAGAGGTGGACGGCAACACCCTGCATGTGGAAGCCAAAGGGCTGACGGTGGGAAGCACGAGCACGAACTTCATCAAAAACTTTGACACGCTCGAGTTCACCCTGCCCGCCGACATCAAAAGCGGCGAGCCTATGCTCACCGCCAAGGGCGCGGCAGAGCTCGGCACCGTCACCTCTGTCAACATCGCTGTCAACGGCTCGCCCGACCTGGCGGGCAAGAGCATCACCCTCGTCGACGCGGGCTCGTTGACCGCACCCACCACCCTCTCCTCCACCTACTTTGACGTGAACAAAGATGGCAACAAGCTCGTTGCCACCTTCAAGCCGCTGACCCCCCGCGCCGTCAAGGACGTCTCTCCCCAAGGCGGCAAAGTGCAATGCGACGATGAGCAGGTGGCCGATACCATCGGCATCACCAAATGCACCGCCATTGCCGATACCGGCTATACCTACGACGATGGCAGCATCAAGCTGGACGGCGGCTCGGCGACCGACAGCTGCAGCGGCGATACCTGCGAGCTGTCCAACGTCACCAGCGATGTGACTTTGAGCGCCACGTTCACGCTGAACCAGTACACCGTGAAAGACGCTACCCCCGCTGGCGCGGGCGGCAGAATGGAGTGCCCGAGCACGACGGTGACGTACTTCGACACACCCTCCTGCGAGGCTATACCTGACCAAGGCTACATCTTCGTCAAGGCAACGCACGCGGGCACAGCCACCATGGACGCCTGCCCGGACGGGATATGCACATTCACGGACGTACTGGGTGATGTGACGGTCACGGGCACCTTCGCCAAAGACAGCACCCCCACGCCGCCGCAGCCCGACCCGACGCCCGACCCGCAACCGCAACAGCCCTACGTGATTTCGTCTACGCCCACGCTGGGCGAGCTGGGGCTGCTGCTTTCTGGCCTCGCACTCGTGGGCGCTGCGGCACCCGCCTTGCGGCGGCGTGAAAAACAGGGTAAAAAGACGGATACCCATCAATAATTGATTTGGTTGCCGGCTTCATAAGCCGGCGACCAATCAATACCCATAAAAAGGCAAGATTCGGGTTGCCTTTTCTCTGCCCAACAAAAAAGAGGGTCGCAAGACCCTCTTTCGTGCATCTGGCAGGCGCCAGATTAGAAGCTGTGGTTGATGCCCAGCCCCCAGTGGGTGTTGCCGTCCAGACGCAGCACGTCGCCGTAGAAGAAGGTGCGCTTGGACAGGGAATACTTGGCTTCCAGCAGGGCGTTGGTGTACTTCTTGCCAACAGGGTTCCCAAGCGTCACACCCCATTCGTTCCGGGTGTCACGCGTCATGTCCAGCGTGACGGTGAGGGCGCCGAACTTCGCCTGCGCGCCCAGACCGAAGCCACGGCGAATCAGCTCCCGCCCCGGAACCAGCACCGCACCCGTCGCCGGATCCACGACAGAGGTCGCCGGGTCAAGGTAGGGGAGGGAGAGGCCGCCGTCGCTGCTGACGCTGTGGTACGACCCGCCCACGGTGAAGTTGCCGAAGGCGTACTTGGCGCCCAACTGGTAGTTGGTTTTGCCGCTGTCCAGCCCCTTGTTGACGGACGCACCAATGCCCAGGCCGCCGTTGTTGTACCAGGCGCCCAAGTCCCACACGTTCTTGGCAAGGCCAGTGTTGTTCTTGGACACAAACGCCACAGCCGCCTGGAAGCCGCCCATGTTAGGCGTCACGTAGGCGAGGGCAGCGTCCGCCCAAGCGCCAATGCCGGTGGCGGCGTAGGTGCCGCGCATCACGGAGTAGTTCGCCAGCCCGGTGAGGTCATAGGCGTATTCGGCGATGTGCGTCGGCGTTACCTGACGACCCGCCTTGAACGCACCCCAGCTGCCGGCGATGAACACGTTGGCGTCACGGTCCCAGAAGTGGCTCCCCGTTCCCGCTCCGAAAAGGGGATTGCGGCCATCAAACTCAACACTGCCGCCATCGTCCAGCGACAGACCGGTTTCAAACGTGAAGCCGACGACGTTGCCGCCGCCAATGTCTTCCGTGCCTTTCAGCCCAATGCGGCTGGGCGTGTTGTTCACCAGATAGTTGCCGCCCACAAACCTGGGTTTGCGTTCTTTGTAAATCACCGGGTTGCCACTTGCGTCGACGTCAAGTCTTCTTGTCGTGACGCCGCCGATGCCGGCGTCGGCAACACCGTAGAGGGAGACAGAAGACTGGGCAGCCGCCAGACCAGAAGCGCCGAGCACGGCCAGCGCGATGAGCGTTTTTTTCATTGTGGTGAGTTTCTCTGAAACGGTTGAAAAAAATACAGGTTGCCGGTTCGCCTGGCGCCGTTGCACGCGCCCCGAACCTTGCCCCGCAGGGAGTTGCTGTATTGCAACATAAACCGCCCTGCCCTGCACAGGTTTCCACACTGTTTCCCAAGCAAACGGCTCAAATCGTTGGCGGCGCGCAACCGGCGCGCAAGGCGCTGCGCCCCAACACATACTGGCAATATTCATTCAGCATCGCCGGCTTATGAAGCCGGCAAGCACATACAAATAACAATAGTATCCAGAACGACACAAATACCCGTCAACACATGTCACTGTCACCGGCTTATCAAGCCGGCGACAAAATACGATGACAATGGGTATGCCTATTCAGGGGCGCCTATACGCAGCCCCGGTTCGCCGCTGCCGAAGCTGAGGCCAAAGTCCAGATTGCCCGGCGGCGCGGGGGGCAGTTCGTGCAGCACCACGGCGTCATGCCCGCGCGCTTTCAGCCCGATGGCGTTCGCCGCCGCGCTGCTCAGGTCAATGATGCGCCCCTTCGCGTAGGGGCCTCGGTCGTTGATGCGCACCACCACTTCGCGCCCGGTGCGCGGCACGCGCACCAGCACGCGCGTGCCAAAGGGCAAGGTTTTGTGCGCGGCGGTCATGTCTTCCTGATTGAAGCGCTCGCCGCTGGCCGTCAAACGTCCGTGAAAGCCGGGGCCGTACCACGAGGCTTCGCCACGCCCAAGCTCCGTGCCGCTTTCCAGCCCCAGCGCCGGACCGTGCGGCGCGGCGAGGTGCGCCTCGCCATAACCCACAGCGAGCAGGTTGTCCACGGGCTGCTCGGCAACACCCGGCTGCTCGCCACTCAGCCACTCGCCCAGCGCCTCGGTCTGCGCGCCCTCCTGAACGCCGTCCGGCGCGTCCTGCGTGCAGGCGGGCACAGCGTGCAGCAGCGGCGCAGCGGCTGCGACGATGGCGGCAGGGGGCAGGCGGAACACTCGCATGGGTGCAATCTTTACACGCTTAGACGTTTTGGCACAGCGCCAGCGTGGGCGCGCTGCGGTTGAGCGTGTAGATGTGCAGCGCGGGCGCGCCGCCCGCAATCAGGCGGCGGCACAAACCCGCCATGAACTCGCAGCCCAACGCGCGCACCGACTCCACATCGTCGCCATACGCCTCCAGCCGCAGCCGCAGCCAGCGCGGCACTTCGGCGCCGCAGGCGTCGGAAAAGCGCAACAATTGCGGCGCGTTGCTGATGGGCATGATGCCGGGCACGACAGGAATATCCACGCCGCGCCGCCGCAATTCATCGACGAGGCGGAAGTAGGCATCGGCATTGAAAAAATATTGCGTAATCGCGCTGTTGGCACCGGCTGCCGCCTTGCTTGCAAAAGCGTCCAAATCCGCCCAGGGCGTGCGCGCCTGCGGATGCATTTCCGGGTAGGCCGCCACGTCAATATGAAAATACTCGCCCGTTTCGTCGCGGATAAAGCGCACCAGGTCGCGCGCATAATAAAAATCGCTGTCGCCCTCGGACGGGCCGTAGCCGCTTGGCCAGTCGCCGCGCAGCGCCACAATGCGGCGCACGCCAGCCTCACGAAACTCTTTCAGGTGGCGGCGAATATCGTCCTTGCTCTGCCCGATGCACGACAGATGCGGCACGCCTTTCACCCCCTCTTTCACAATGGCGCGCACCGTGCTGAGGGTGCCCTGCTGCGTGGAGCCGCCCGCGCCAAAAGTCACGGAGCAAAACTCCGGCCTCAAGGCATACAGTTTCTGCCGCTCGGCGGCCAGGTTTTCTATGCCCGCCAGCGTACGCGGCGGGAAAAATTCAAGGCTGACAGGAACATTTAAAGCCATTTTTTGTTTCACCTTCCTGTGTGAATGAAAAACTCGCGGTTGCCATCGCCTCCGCAAATCGGGCTGGGCAGCCAGTGCAGCACGCTCCAGCCGTTTTGCGCGCAAGCTGTTTCCATTTTCTGCCGCACTTTTTCGTACAGCGCTGCATCGCGCACCACGCCGCCCTTGCCAATTTCGCCCGGCTGCAATTCAAACTGGGGTTTGACCAGCATCAGCACATGCCCGCCGTCTGCCAGCAAGGGCGCGAGCGCGGGAAATATCAGCGTGAGCGAAATGAAGGACACATCGCCCACGATGACCTCAAAGCCGCTGCCCGCCACGTCCGCCGTGAGGTGGCGCGCATTCACGCCCTCAATGCAGCGCACACGCGCATCGGCGGCCAGCGTGGGATGCAACTGCCCGTGCCCCACGTCCACGCCCGTCACATGCGTCGCGCCGCGCTGCAACAGGCAGTGCGTGAAGCCGCCCGTGGACTGCCCCACGTCCAGGCAGCGCCGCCCGCACACATCCAGCGCCGTGGCATGAAGCGCGCCCTCCAGCTTCAGCCCGCCGCGCGAGACGTAGCGCGCCTCGGCATCGTCGGCAAGCTGCAGCTCGGCCTCTGGCGGCACCTCGGCGCCGCTTTTGCCCGCTGTTTGCCACACACCGCCGCCCACGCGCCAGCGCAGCCCGGCAGCAATGAGCCGCTGCGCCTGGCTGCGGCTTGCCGCCAGGCCGCGCTGCACCAGAAGCTGGTCGGCGCGCATGTTTTCAATAGCGGTAGGTTTCCGGCTTGTACGGCCCTTCTTTTTTCACGCCGATATAGGCGGCCTGCACGTCGGTGAGTTGCGTCAGCGGCGCGCCGAGTTTTGACAATTGCAGGCGCGCCACTTTCTCGTCCAGCAGTTTGGGCAGCACATACACCTTGCCGGCTTCATAGGCATCGGGGCGCGTGAACAGTTCAATTTGCGCCATGGTCTGATTGGCAAAACTGCTGCTCATCACATAGCTGGGATGCCCGGTAGCGCAGCCCAGATTCACCAGGCGGCCACGCGCAAGCAAAATGATGCGCTTGCCATCTTCAAAAATCACATGGTCCACCTGCGGCTTGATGGCTTCCCACTGGCATTTTGCTTCCAGCGACGCCACGTCAATTTCGCTGTCAAAATGCCCGATATTGCAGACGATGGCCTGGTCTTTCATCGCCGCCATATGCTCGTACGTAATCACGTCGCGGTTGCCCGTGCAGGTCACAAACATATCCGCCAGCGGCGCCGCCTGCTCCATCGTCACCACACGGTAGCCTTCCATGGCCGCCTGCAGCGCGCAAATGGGGTCAATTTCAGTCACCCACACCTGCGCGGCGAGTGCGCGCAGCGCCTGCGCGCAGCCCTTGCCCACGTCGCCGTAGCCGCACACCACGGCAATTTTGCCCGCCACCATCACGTCCGTGGCGCGCTTGATGCCGTCCACCAGCGATTCGCGGCAGCCATACAGATTGTCAAACTTGCTCTTGGTGACGCTGTCATTCACATTGATGGCGCGGTAGCGCAGCGTGCCCGCCGCAGAGCGCTCATTGAGGCGGTGCACGCCCGTCGTCGTTTCCTCGGTAATGCCGATAATCTGCGCGCCGTGGCGCGTGTACCACTGCGCGTCTTTTTCCAGATGCGCGCGTATGGCGGCAAACAGCACTTTTTCTTCTTCGCAGGTCGGATTGGCAAGTACGGAACTATCTTTTTCCGCGTCCTGCCCCAAATGAATCAGCAGCGTGGCGTCGCCGCCGTCGTCCAGAATCATGTTCGGGCCTTGCCCGTCAAATTCAAAAATGCGGTGCGTATATTCCCAGTAATCTTCCAGCGATTCGCCCTTGACGGCAAACACCGGCGTGCCACCAGCAGCGATTGCCGCTGCTGCGTGGTCTTGCGTGCTGTAAATGTTGCACGACGCCCAGCGCACTTCGGCGCCCAGCGCGCGCAGCGTTTCAATGAGCACGGCGGTCTGTATCGTCATGTGCAGGCTGCCGGCAATGCGCGCGCCTTTCAGGGGCTGCTGCGCGGCATATTCGCTGCGGATGGCCATGAGCGCGGGCATTTCCGTCTCGGCAATGGCAATTTCGCGCCGGCCAAAATCGGCCAGGGCAATGTCGGCAACGACAGATTCGGTAGAGGGAGTGCAAGATGCAGTCATTTCAGTTTGGCTCCTAACGCCGCCGACTGCACGCGCACAAAAAAAGCAACGCGCACATCGGCAGCAGCAGATGAGCGTCGTTGCATGAGGGATTCGCTGCCAAGCCTCGCGCCTTGCGGCGCTGCAACGCTCCTTGGCAGCGGCGCGCATTCTAGCGGTGTGACAATCGCGCGCCGTGACTGCCGCCATTTCCCTCCTCCCCGCCCGCCGCCCCATACGCGAGCTGCCCGACACGCTGATTAGCCAGATTGCTGCTGGCGAAGTCGTTGAGCGCCCCGCGTCCGTGGTGCGCGAGCTGCTGGACAACGCGCTCGACGCTGGCGCGCGCCGCATCGAGGTGCGCCTTGTTGCTGGCGGCGTGCGCCTCATTTCCATCGCTGACGACGGCTGCGGCATTCCGCAGGACGACTTGCCGCGCGCCCTGCTGCGCCACGCCACGAACAAAATCACTTCGCTGGACGACTTGCAGGCCGTGGAAACCATGGGCTTTCGCGGCGAGGCGCTGGCGGCCATCGCCTCTGTTGCCGAAGTGGAACTGACCTCGCGCGCCGCTGGCAGCGCGCACGCCTGGCGCCTTGCTCCCGCCGAGGGCAGCGCCCTGCAGCCCGCCGCGCGCGAGACGGGCACCACCGTGCAGGTGCGCGAACTCTTTTTCAAAGTGCCCGCGCGCCGCCGCTTTCTGAAAAGCGCCGCCACCGAACAGGCGCACTGTCTGGACGCCGTGCGCCGCCACGCCCTCGCGCGCCCCGAAGTGGCGTTTGAAGTCTGGGCCGACGGGCGCGCCATCGCACACTGGCCCGCCGCCGACTTGCAGCAGCGCATCGCCGACGTGCTCGGGCACGAATTTCTGGACGAATCACTGCCCCTGGACCTGCGCGCTGGCCCGCTGCACATCAGCGGGCGCGTTGGCCTGCCCAGCGCCGCCCGCGCGCGCGGCGACCGGCAATTTGCCTGGGTCAACGGGCGCTTTGTGCGCGAGCGCACCATACAGCACGCCATGCGCGCCGCGTATGCCGACGTGCTCCACGGCCAGCGCCAACCCGCCTGGCTGCTGCGGCTGGAACTGGACAGCGCCCTCGTGGACGCCAACGTCCACCCCGCCAAAACCGAAGTGCGCTTCCGCGACAGCGCCGCCGTGCATCAGGCGCTGCAAAGCGCCGCCGAACGGGCGCTGGCCGCCCCGCGCGCCGGACAAAACGAGCAAAACCCCGTAGGGGCGCGATTCATCGCGCCCTCTGACCCAGCGCACCGCCCTGCCCTGCGCTACCCCCACGCCGAAGAACGCCCCCCAAGCGCCGCCATCGCAGAGTTGCGCGCCCTGTGGGGCGCAAGGGAAACAGAGGAGCGAGAAGAACCACGCCCCGCGCCCGCCTTCCATGAAGAAGCCACCCCGCCCCCGGAAAGCGACACGCACCAGCCCCATCAACCATTGGGCCGCGCCATCGGGCAAATCCACGACGCTTTCATATTGGCGGAAAACCGCACCGGCCTCGTCATCGTGGACATGCACGCGGCGCACGAGCGCATCGTCTACGAGCGCCTGAAAACGCAATACGAGCAGCGCCGCGTCGCCAGCCAGGCGCTGCTCGTTGCCGTCAGCTTCGCCGCCAGCGGGCAGGAAGCCGCCTGCGCCGAGGAGTGCGCCGACCTGCTCGAAAGCCTCGGCCTGCGCATCAGCCAGCTTGCCCCCGGCCAGCTTGCCGTGCGCGCCGTCCCCGCCCTGCTTGCGGGTTGCGAC
>JAFRYL010000094.1 GCA_017437605.1 Ottowia sp.
CGGCTGTCCAGCCCGGCGCTGGCCGGCGCGCTTGCGGCGGCGCTGGCGGAAACGGGGCTGGAAGTCATTGACCTTGGGCAGTGCACCACGCCCATGCTGTATTTCGCGTGCAGCACGCTGTGCAAGAGCGGCGTGCAGGTCACGGGCAGCCACAACCCGCGTGATGACAACGGCTTCAAGATGGTGCTGGGCGGGCGCGCCATTTTTGGCGAGGAAATCCAGCAACTGCGCCACGCCATCGAGCAAGAGGATTGGCGCACCGAGCCGGGCGGCAGCGTGCGTGCGCACGACATCTTCCCGGACTATCTCGCGCGCATCAAGGGCGACATTCACCTTGCGCGCCCCATGCGCGTGGTGCTGGACTGCGGCAACGGTGTGGGCGGCGCCAGCGCGCCCGCCGTGCTGCGCGCCATCGGCTGCGAGGTGCAGGAGCTGTTTTGCGAGGTGGACGGCCACTTCCCCAACCATCACCCCGACCCTTCGCGCCCGGAAAACCTGCGCGATGTGCAGCGCGCGTTGCAGGAGGGCGAGGCTGAACTTGGGCTGGCGCTGGACGGCGACGGCGACCGCCTCGGCGTGGTGACGAAAGACGGGCAGAGCATCGCCGCCGACCGCCAGCTCATGCTGCTGGCGCGTGATGTGCTCGCGCGCGTGCCGGGCGGCACCGTGGTCTACGACGTGAAGTGCTCGCAGCGGCTGGCGCAGGCCATACGCGAGGCGGGCGGCGCGCCGCTGATGCACAAGACGGGGCACTCGCTGGTCAAAGCGAAGATGGCCGAGGTGGGTGCGCCGCTGGGCGGCGAGATGAGCGGGCACATCTTCTTCAAGGAGCGCTGGCTGGGCTTTGATGACGGCACCTACGCCGCCTGCCGCCTGCTGGAAATTCTGAGCCGCAGCGACGACGCCAGCGCCGTGCTGCGCGCGCTGCCCACAAGCTGCGCCACGCCCGAAATCAACCTGCGCTGCGCCGAGGGCGAGCCGCACCGCCTGGCGGCGGAATTGCAAAAGGCGGCCAGCGCCTTTGCCGCGCCCGCGAGCGTGAGCACCATTGACGGGCTGCGCGTGGACTGGCCCGACGGCTTCGGGTTGATACGCGCGAGCAACACCACGCCGCAGCTTGTGCTGCGCTTTGAGGGGCAGACGCCGCAGGCGCTGGAACGCATCCGCGCCGAGATGCTCGCGCTGCTGGAGCAAGTCAAACCCGGCGCGGCGGCGCAGTGCGCTTGAGCATTGCGATACTCATTGGTTTGATGTGTGGTCACCGGCTTCTTTCGCTGGTAAACATGCGATACCATTGCATTCATGTGGGAATGCTTTTTGAAATCAATAGGTATGCATTCATCACCGGCATAAGAAGCCGGTGAGCAAGAGCATCATCAATAGGTATCATGCTCTTGCAGCTCGTCGCGCAGCAGGCGGAACAGTTCGCGCCACGCGCGGCTGCCCTGCGGCGTGGGCGAGCCTTGCTGGGCGGCGGCGTCCTTGCGCGCCTGCCGCAGCAGGGCGCGCAGGCGCTGTGCGTCGCTGTGCGGGTGCTGCGCGAGCCATTCGGAAAGGGCAGCGTCGCTTTGCATGAGGCGCTCGCGCCAGCCTTCAGCCGCGTGCAGCAGCGCGGTGTGCTCGGCGCTGGTGGCGTCGCGCGCCTCAAACGTGGCGCGGATGGCGGTGAGTTGCTCCTCGTCCAACTGGCGCATGAGGCGGCCGATGAACTGGCGCTGGCGGCGCAGTGCGCCAAAGTTCTTGATGCTGTGCGCTTCGTCCAGCGCGGCGAGCAGGCGCTCGGGCAATTGCAGGGCGTCGAGCTGCGCGGCGGGCAGGGTCACGAGGCGCTCGCCCAGCGCCTGCAGCGCGGCGCTTTGCGCCTTGCGGGCGGTTTTGCTGGGGCGCTCGTCGGGGATTTCAGTGTGTTCAGGTGCGTGCATGGCGGCGCTCATTATCATGGGCGCCATGACACACGACCAAGCACACGACGCAGCGCCCCACGGGGGCGTTTTTTCATACACGCAGGAACACTTTGAGGCGCTGGCGGACGCGGCGCTGGCGCACGCGAAAAAGCTGGGCGCGAGCGACGCGGCGGTGAGCGTGAGCGAGAGCCTGGGGCTGTCGGTCACGGCGCGCTGCGGCGAGCCGGAGACGGTGGAGCACCACCGGGGCAAGTCGCTGGAGGTGACGGTGTATCTGGGGCAGCGCAGCGGCAGCGCCGACACGGCAGACTTTTCCGCCGCCTCGGTGCAGAGCGCGGTGCAGGCGGCGTATGACATTGCGCGCTTCACGGCGGAAGACCCGGCGGCTGGCCTGCCCGATGCGGCGCTGGTGGCGCAGGCCGATGCACAGCCCGACCTGGACCTGTTCCACCCCTGGGCGATTGACAGCGCGCAGGCGCTGGCGCTGGCGCTGCGCGCCGAGCGCGCGGCGTATGCGGTGGACGCGCGCATCAGCAACAGCGAGGGGGCAAGCGTGTGGGCGGGGCAGCGGCACTTTTTTGCCGCGCACACGCACGGCTTTCGCGGCGGCTTGGCCTCGTCCTCGCACGGGCTGTCGGTCACGCCCATTGCGCAGGACGCCAGCGGCATGCAGCGCGACTGGTGGCAGAGCGCGGCGCGCGATGCGGCGGAACTGGCCGCGCCCGAGGAGGTGGGACGCATTGCCGCCGAGCGCACGCTGCGCCGCCTTGGGGCGCAGCCGCTCACGACGCGCCAGTGCCCGGTGCTGTTCGAGGCGCCGCTGGCGCTTGGGATGCTCGGCATCGTGCTGCGCGCGCTGGGCGGCGGGGCGCTGTATCGGCGCATGAGTTTTCTGCAGGACAGTCTGGGTGAAGAGGTGCTGGCAGCGCACCTTGATATTGATTCCGACCCGCTGGTGCCGCGCGCCCTTGGCTCCTCGCCCTTTGACGGCGAGGGCATACGCTTGGCGCCGCGCCGCGTTGTGGAGGGCGGGCGCGTGCAGGGCTATGTGCTCGGCAGCTACTCGGCGCGCAAGCTCGGCATGACGGCCACGGGCGCCACGGGCAATGTGCGCCTTACTTCGCGCGTCACGCAGCCGGGCGACACGTTTGACGCCATGCTGGAGCGCATGGGGGAGGGCCTGCTCGTCACGGAACTCATCGGGCAGGGCGTGAACATGGTCACAGGCGACTATTCGCGCGGCGCCAGCGGCTTCTGGGTGCAGGGCGGGCGCATCGCGCACGCGGTGGAGGGCGTGACGATTGCTGGCAACCTGCGCGACATGCTGCGCGACGTGCAGGCCGTGGGCGCGGATGCCTACACGCATGGGGCGCTGACCAGCGGCAGCGTGCTCATCGGCAAGATGACGGTGGCGGGTGAGGGCTGAGAAGTGCTTCCCCTCTCCTTCGCCTGCCGCGAAG
>JAFRYL010000095.1 GCA_017437605.1 Ottowia sp.
CGCGTAGTGGCGGTTGGCGGTTTCATACTCAACGTGCGCGGTGTTGATGGTGATGCCGCGTGCCTTTTCTTCGGGGGCGGCGTCAATCTGGTCATAGGCCTTGGCCTGACCGCCAAACTTCTGGCTGAGCACGGTGGTGATGGCCGCCGTCAGCGTGATCTTGCCGTGGTCAACGTGGCCAATGGTGCCGACGTTCACGTGCGGTTTCGTGCGCTCAAATTTCTCTTTTGCCATGATTGGCTTTCCTTTTCAAAAATGAACAAATGCCCGTGAACCGGTTTTCAGTCTGCACGCAGGTGCGTGTCTCGCGCGTCACGGGCACCGTGCGCGCCCTGCGTCGCAGACCGCATGGGCAAAAACCCATGCTCCTTGAAAAAGAGCTGCCTGCCGGCAAAAGTCGCCGGCAAGCAGCCATTTTTATGCCGAAAAATCAGCCTTATTTGGCACGCGCCGCGATGATGGCGTCGGCCACGTTCTTGGGCGCTTCCGCGTAGTGCTTGAACTCCATGGTGTAGTTGGCGCGCCCCTGCGTCATGGAACGCAGCTCGGTGGCGTAGCCGAACATCTGCGACAGCGGCACTTCGGCCTTGATGGCCTTGCCGCCGCCCACCATGTCCTCCATGCCCTGCACCATGCCACGGCGGCTGGAAAGGTCGCCCATCACGGTACCGGCGTATTCCTCGGGCGTTTCCACCTCCACCGCCATCATGGGTTCCAGAATGACGGGGTTGGCGCGGCGCGCGGCTTCCTTGAAGCCGAAGATGGCGGCCATCTTGAACGCCTGCTCCGAAGAGTCAACTTCGTGGTAGGAGCCGAAGGTCAGGCGCACTTTCACGTCCACCACCGGGTAGCCCGCCAGCACGCCGCTGGTCATGGCTTCTTCCACGCCCTTCTGCACCGCCGGGATGTATTCGCGCGGCACCACGCCGCCCTTGATTTCGTCAAAGAACTCAAAGCCCTTGCCGGCTTCGTTGGGTTCGATGGTGAACACGACGTGACCATACTGCCCCTTGCCGCCGGACTGGCGCACGAACTTGCCTTCCACGTCGGTGGCGGACTTGCGTATGGTTTCGCGATAGGCCACCTGCGGCTTGCCCACGTTGGCTTCCACGTTGAATTCGCGGCGCATGCGGTCGACCAAGATTTCCAGGTGCAGCTCGCCCATACCGGCGATGATGGTCTGCCCGGACTCCTCGTCGGTGCGCACGCGGAACGAGGGGTCTTCCGCCGCCAGACGCGAGAGCGCAATGCCCATTTTTTCCTGGTCGGCCTTGGACTTCGGCTCCACGGCCTGCGCAATCACGGGTTCCGGGAACACCATGCGCTCCAGAATGATGGGCGAGGCGGGGTCGGCCAGGGTTTCGCCCGTGGTCACTTCTTTCAGACCCACGCAGGCGGCAATGTCGCCAGCAATGATTTCGTCAATTTCGGCGCGCTCGTTGGCGTGCATCTGCACGATACGGCCAATGCGCTCTTTCTTGCCCTTGACGGTGTTGAGCACCGTGTCGCCCTTTTTCAGCACGCCGGAATACACGCGCACGAAGGTGAGCTGGCCGACAAAGGGGTCGGTCATCAGCTTGAATGCCAGCGCGGAGAATTTTTCGCCGTCGTCGGCCTTGCGGCTGGTTTCCTTTTCGTTGTCGTCGGTGCCGGCCACCGGGGGAATGTCCACGGGCGAGGGCAGGTAATCAATCACCGCGTCCAGCATGCACTGCACGCCCTTGTTCTTGAAGGCGGTGCCGCAGAGCATGGGCTGGATTTCCGTGGCGATGGTGCGCAGGCGCAGACCCTGCTTGATTTCCGCCTCGGACAAGTCGCCTTCTTCCAGGTACTTGTTCATCAGCTCTTCGCTGGCTTCGGCGGCGGTTTCCACCATTTTTTCGCGCCATTCCTTGGCGGTGTCCAGCAGGTCGGCAGGAATGTCCTGGTATTCAAACTTCATGCCCTGGCTGGCTTCGTCCCAGATGACGGCCTTCATGCGCACCAGGTCCACCACGCCCTTAAAGTTGTCTTCCGCGCCAATCGGGATGACGATGGGCACGGGATTGCCTTTGAGGCGCGTCTTGATTTGTTCGACAACCTTGAAGAAGTTGGCGCCGGTGCGGTCCATCTTGTTCACAAAGGCCAGACGCGGCACCTTGTACTTGTTGGCCTGACGCCAGACGGTTTCCGACTGCGGCTGCACGCCGCCCACGGCGCAATACACCATGCACGCGCCGTCGAGCACGCGCATGGAGCGTTCCACCTCGATGGTGAAGTCCACGTGACCCGGGGTGTCGATGATGTTCAGGCGGTGCTGCGGATAGCTCATGTCCATGCCGCGCCAGAAGCACGTCGTGGCCGCCGAGGTGATGGTGATGCCGCGTTCCTGCTCCTGCTCCATCCAGTCCATGGTGGCGGCGCCGTCGTGAACTTCGCCGAGCTTGTGGTTCACGCCGGTGTAAAACAGAATGCGTTCGGTGGTCGTGGTCTTGCCGGCGTCAATATGCGCGGAAATACCGATGTTGCGGTAACGCTCAATGGGTGTTGCGCGTGCCATGATGATTCCTTGTCTTTCTTGTTATGAAAATCAGAAGCGGAAATGGCTGAACGCCTTGTTCGCCTCGGCCATGCGATGCACCTCATCGCGCCGTTTCATGGCGCCACCGCGCCCTTCGCTGGCTTCCAGCAGTTCATTGGCCAGGCGCAGCGACATGGATTTTTCACCGCGCTTGCGGGCGGCTTCCTTAATCCAGCGCATGGACAGCGCAAGACGGCGCACGGGGCGCACTTCCACAGGCACCTGATAGTTGGCGCCACCGACGCGGCGGGATTTGACTTCCACCATCGGCTTGACGTTGTTGATGGCGGTGTTGAACAGCTCCAGCGGGTCTTGGCCGCTTTTTTGCTGGATATGGTCGAGCGCACCGTAAATAATACGTTCGGCCACGGCTTTCTTGCCGCCTTCCATGATGACGTTCATGAATTTGGACAGCTCGACATTGCCGTATTTCGGGTCGGGCAGGATTTCACGTTTGGGGACTTCACGACGACGTGGCATTTTTGAATAACCTCTTTGTTTGCTTCAGCTGGCGCCGCCAAAAACTGCGTGCGCCACGGAATGTCATGCGGGCATTCCACTTACTCGGCCTGCTGGCAGGCCACTACGCCTCGCGCGCTTTGCGTCGCTCTGCAGCGCGGGCACCGGAAAAATGTGTTTAAGCCTTCTTGGGACGCTTGGCGCCGTATTTGGAGCGCGCCTGCTTGCGGTCTTTGACGCCCTGCAGGTCCAGCGAGCCGCGCACGATGTGGTAGCGCACGCCCGGCAGGTCCTTGACGCGGCCACCGCGCACGAGCACGACCGAGTGCTCCTGCAGGTTGTGGCCTTCACCGCCGATGTAGGAAATGACTTCAAAGCCGTTGGTCAGGCGCACTTTGGCAACTTTGCGCAACGCCGAGTTGGGCTTCTTGGGGGTGGTGGTGTAGACGCGCGTGCAGACGCCACGGCGTTGCGGGCAGTTCTGCATCGCGGGGCTTTTGGAGGCAAAGCTCTCCACTTCGCGCCCCTGTCGCACCAGTTGACTGATGGTTGGCATGGATGTCCTTGAAACGTGAAAAAAACGCGCCCCTTGCGCTGCCGGCATGCCGGCAGGCGGCGGAGTGCGGTGGGGGAGTTTTCATGGCGCTGCTGCCTTGGCTTTCCCTGCCCGGCAAAGCCGTTTGCGGGCAGCGCGCGTGAAAAAGAGGTTGATTTTATCGCCGCACGGCACCGCTTGGCAAGCGGCGCGGCGGCACTGTGCGTTTTTGGAACATTGCGCTCCTAGTTCCAAAGCAGGCGTATGGCGTCCCAGGCGCGCCCGAACCAGCCGGAGCGCTCCACGGTCTCGAGCGCCTGCAGGGGCTGTTCCAGCAAGGTGCGCTCGCCCAGTTTGACGCGCAACGTGGCAATGGTCTGCCCTTTTTGCACGGGCGCTTCCAGTGGCTCGGGGCGGATGACTTCGCTGGTGATTTTTGTCGCGCTGCCGGCGGGCACAGCCACAACGATGGGCTGCTCACGCCCGAGATTGAGGGTGCTGCTCTTGCCTTTCCAGATGCGCGTGGTGGAGGCTGGCTGGCCAGCGTCAAACAGCTTGATGCCCTCATAGGCGGTGTAGCCCCAATTGAGGAGCTTTTGCGACTCGGCGGTGCGCGCCGCGTCGCTCGCCGTGCCAAGCACGATGGAGAGCAGGCGGCGCTCTGTCATGTTGGGGAAGTCGCGCCGCGCCGTGGCCACCAGACAGTAGCCGGCGGCCTTGGTGTGGCCGGTTTTCAGCCCGTCCACGGTGGGGTCGCGGAACAGCAGGCGGTTGCGGTTGGTGTCGTTGCTCTCCGGCGTGCCCGGGTAGCGGTATTTCTGTATGGCGTGGTAGTGCGCGTATTCGGGAAAGTCGCGCATCAGCCGCATGGAAAGCGTCGCCAGGTCGCGCGCACTGGTGTAGTGCCCCGGCTCGGTCAGCCCTTCGGGGTTGGTGTAGTGCGTGTTTTTCAGCCCCATCGCGGCGGCCTGCTCGTTCATCAGGCGCACAAAGTTTTCCACCGAGCCGCCCACGCCCTCGGCCAGCGCGACGGTGGCGTCGTTGCCCGACTGCACCACCATGCCCTTGATGAGGTCATCGACGGGCACGTCGGTGTCCACCTTGATGAACATGCGCGAGCCGGGCATCTTCCAGGCGCGCTCGGAGACCGGGAAGGTCTGCTCCAGCCTGATTTTTCCAGCGCGCAGCGCGTCAAACACCAGATACGTCGTCATCAGCTTGGTCAGCGACGCCGGCTCCACGCGCTCATCAATGCTGCGCTCGGCGAGCACTTGACCCGCGCTCACGTCCATGAGCAGGTAGGCATTGGCGGCAATTTCGGGCGGTGGCGGCAGCGTCTGCGCCTGCGCCAGCGCGCCCAGCAGCGCGCAACCAAACACCGCAACACTGCGGCGCAACAGGGGAAAAGCTCTCATGTGATTCATACGGCAGCAAGAAAAGCGCCGCATTGTAGGAATGCGCCCAAAAAAGACCCCCAGTCCCTTAGGCGGGGCTGGGGGCGGCAAGCCTGTTCGCTTCGACGTCCAGGCACCCGCTCAGGGAGGAAAAGCGGGGACGCCGGGCACCGCAGCGGAACCTCGGCATCACCGCGAATTGTAAATTTTTCTGCGCACTTGCAACCACTTTACTCGCACAAAACACTCGGATTTATCAAACACCCCCGCAACAATCCCCGCGCTGCGTCGCGTGCAGCGCACAATGGCGCCCCATGCAAACCATTCTGACCCCCTTCCCTGCCGCCCGTCCGCGCCGTCTGCGCCGTGACGATTTCAGCCGCCGCCTTGTGGCCGAGAGCCGCCTTGACGCGAGCGACTTCATCTACCCCGTCTTCGTCATGGACGGCAGCGGCGCCGCGCAGCAGCCTGTGCCCTCCATGCCGGGCGTGGTGCGCCACACCATTGAGGCGCTTTTGCCTGTGGCGGAACAGTGCCAGCAGCTTGGCATTCCGGTGCTTGCGCTCTTTCCCGCTATCGAACCTGCGCTGAAAGACCCCAGCGGCAACGAAGCCGCCAATGAAAACGGCCTCATTCCGCGCACCGTGCGCGAGCTGAAAAAGCGCTTCCCCGACCTTGGCGTGATGACCGACGTGGCGCTTGATCCCTACACCAGCCACGGGCAGGACGGCCTGCTGGACGAGAGCGGCTACATCCTCAACGATGAAACCGTGGCGCAACTCGTGCGCCAGGCGCTGGCACACGCGGCTGCGGGCGTGGACATCGTCGCCCCCAGCGACATGATGGACGGGCGCATCGGCGCCGTGCGCCGCGCGCTGGAGGAAAAGGGGCATATCCTCACGCGCATCATGGCCTACAGCGCCAAGTACGCCAGCGCCTTCTACGGCCCCTTCCGCGACGCCGTGGGCAGCGCCGCCAACCTTGGGCGCAGCAACAAGAAGGTCTACCAGATGGACCCCGCCAACAGCGACGAGGCACTGCGCGAAGTCGCCTTTGACATTCAGGAAGGCGCCGACATGGTCATGGTCAAACCCGGCCTGCCCTATCTGGACATTCTGCGCCGCGTGCACGACGCCTTTGGCGTGCCCACCTTTGCCTATCAGGTCAGCGGCGAATACGCCATGCTCAAGGCCGCCGCGCAGCAGGACTGGCTGGACCACGA
>JAFRYL010000096.1 GCA_017437605.1 Ottowia sp.
CGGCGTTCTCCGGCAGGGCGGCGAGTTCGCGGCTGGCCTGCATCTGCAGCGCGAAGTTCGCCCCTTCGTCCTGCAACTCGCGCAGATGCGCGGCGCGGCGCGCACGCTCGGCTTCCAGCGCCTCCTGCGGCGCGGCAAGGCGCCGCTCGAGCGCCGCAGCCCGCTCGGCAAACACGGCGCGCGCCTGCTGCTCGGCGGGCGAATCGATAAGCTGCTGCTCCATGCGTGCGATGTGCGGCAGTTGCCCGCCATAGACCAGCAGCGCCAGCGGCGTGCCAAGCTGCTTGTAGGCCAGCCACGAAACGGGCGTGACAAAGGCAAGCGTGAGCACCACGCACTGCGCCACCTGCGTCCAGGTAATCGCGCGCATGCCGCCCAGAAAGCTGCAGAGCAGCACGCCGCCCAGCCCGAGCAGGATGCCGATTTCCACCTGCACCCCGGTCAGGCGCGAGGCAATCAGGCCCACGCCGTAAATCTGCGCCACCACGTAGAGAAAGGAGACGAGCAGCGCGCCCAGTGCGGCGAGGCGCCGTGGCCAGCGCCCGCCAAAGCGCAGGGCGAAAAAGTCCGGCACGGTGTAGAGGCGCAGCGCGCGCAGGCGCGGGGCAATGAGCAGCCCGAGCAGGCAAAAGCCCCCAATCCAGCCCATGAGGTAGGCGAGGCCGCCCGGCTGCGTGGCGCTGCCGGAAAAGCCCTGCAGATAGAGCGTGCCCGCCAGACTGAGAAAGGCGGCGACGCTGATGGAGTCCGCCGTGGCCGCCATGCCGTTGTAGAAGGCGGGCACGCGGCGGCCTGCGACGTAGAAATCTTCCGGCTCGGCGCTGCGGGAAAACACGCCGATGGCGGCATACACCATCACGGGCGCAAACAGGAAGATGGGGCCTATCCACTCGGGCGGCAGCCCGCGCGCCTCCGCCCACGTCATCAGCAACACGAAGACGATGACGCCCGCGACAAAGAGCATCAGGCGGTGGTGGAGCGCCAGGCGGGGCACGATAAAAACCTAGGGTATATGTTTGTCGCCGGCAACATAAGCCGGCGATGCAATGTTTTTTGTGTGGGTATCAGATTGATGCAGCGTCCTGTTCATCATGTTCAGGCGCTTCGTCCTCGCGCAGCGCCGGCGGGCGGCGCTCCATCGCCCAGGCGTAGAAGGCGACGATGAGGAAGGCGGCCATCAGGCTGCCCTGCGCGCCCCACCAGAAATGCAGCGGCCAGCCGGCGACACTCAAGTGCTGCAGCTCGCGCGCAAAAAAGGCCGCGCCAAACGACGCGGCCAGCCAGAGCAGCAGCAGCCCCTGACGCAGGCGGCGCACTGCCGCCGGTCTGGGTTGGTTCAGCGGGGCGGGCAGGGCGCCCGCTGCTTCACCGTCGTGCGCTGCGGCGTTCATTTCGCCAGGCGCTGCCAGGTTTCAATGACGCTGTCAGGGTTGAGCGAGATGGAGCTGATGCCCTCATCGGCGAGCCAGCGCGCAAAGTCGGGGTGGTCGCTGGGGCCTTGCCCGCAGATGCCCACGTAGCGCCCGCGTGCGCGGCAGGCCTTGATGGCCAGGCGCAGCAGGGCTTTGACGGCGGGGTCGCGCTCGTCAAAGTCGGCGGCCAGCAGCTCCATGCCGCTGTCGCGGTCCAGCCCAAGGGTGAGCTGCGTGAGGTCGTTGGAGCCAATGGAGAAGCCGTCAAAGTATTCAAGGAACTCGTCGGCAAGCAGTGCGTTGGACGGGATTTCGCACATCATGATGATTTTGAGGTCGTCCTCGCCGCCGCGCCGCAGGCCGTGCTCGGAGAGCATGGCGGTGACGCGCTTGGCTTGCCCCAGCGTGCGCACGAAGGGCACCATCACCTGCACGTTGGTCAGCCCCATTTCGCCGCGCACGCGCGCGAGCGCCTCGCACTCCATGGCGAACGCCGGGCCGAAGTCCTCGCTCACATAGCGCGCCGCGCCACGGAAGCCGAGCATGGGGTTTTCTTCGTTCGGCTCGTAGCGGCTGCCGCCCATGAGCTTGCGGTATTCGTTGCTCTTGAAGTCCGACAGGCGCACGATGACGGGCTTGGGCCAGAAGGCGGCGGCAATCGTCGCCACGCCCTCGGCCACCTTGTCCACGTAGAAGGCACGCGGGCTGGCGTGGCCGCGTGCGACGCTTTCCACGGCTTTTTTCAGGTCGGGGTCAACGTGCGGGTATTCCAGAATGGCTCTGGGGTGGACGCCGATGTTGTTGTTGATGATGAATTCAAGTCGCGCCAGCCCCACGCCCTCGTTGGGCAACTGCGCGAAGTCAAAGGCAAGCTGCGGGTTGCCCACGTTCATCATGATTTTGCAGATGGACGGGGGCATTTCGCCGCGCTTGACTTCGGTGACTTCCATCTCCAGCACGCCCTCGTAGATGCGGCCCGTGTCGCCCTCGGCGCAGCTCACGGTGACGAGCGCGCCGTCTTTCAGGCGCTCGGTGGCGTTGCCGCAGCCCACGACAGCAGGAATGCCCAGCTCGCGCGCAATGATGGCGGCGTGGCAGGTGCGCCCGCCTCGGTTGGTGACGATGGCGCTGGCGCGCTTCATCACGGGTTCCCAGTTGGGGTCGGTCATGTCGGTGACGAGCACGTCGCCGGGCTGCACGCGGTCCATTTCAGTGACGCTGCTCACCAGCCGCACCGGGCCGGTGCCAATCTTCTGCCCGATGGCGCGGCCTTCCACGAGCACGGTGCCGCTGCTTTTGAGCTTGTAGCGCATTTCGCTGCCCATCGCGCCAGCGCGGCTTTTCACGGTTTCCGGGCGCGCCTGCAGGATGTAGAGCTGGCCATCGCGCCCGTCCTTGCCCCATTCAATGTCCATCGGGCGGCCATAGTGCTCTTCAATGAGCAGGGCAAAGCGCGCCAGTTTTTCAACTTCTTCCTCGGTGATGCTGTAGTGGCCGCGTTCTTCATCGGGCACGTCCACGGTTTTCACCGATTCGCCGGTGGCGGCTTTTTCAGCATCGTCGGCAAACACCATCTTGATGAGCTTGCTGCCCAGATTGCGGCGAATGACGGCGCGGTTGCCCGCACGCAGCATGGGTTTGTGGACGTAGAACTCGTCCGGGTTCACGGCACCTTGCACCACGGTTTCACCCAGCCCGTAGCTGGAGGTGATGAACACCACTTGGTCAAAGCCGCTTTCGGTGTCGATGGTGAACATCACGCCGGACGACCCCAGGTCGCTGCGCACCATGCGCTGCACGCCGGCTGAGAGCGCCACGGCGTCGTGGTCAAAGCCCTTGTGGACGCGGTAGCTGATGGCGCGGTCGTTGTAGAGGCTGGCAAACACTTCCTTCACGCGCGCGAGCACGGCGTTGATGCCCACGGTGTTGAGGAAGGTTTCCTGCTGGCCGGCAAAAGAGGCGTCGGGCAAGTCTTCCGCCGTGGCCGAGGAGCGCACGGCAAAGCTGGCCTGTTCGTCGCCTTCACAGAGCGTGGCGAAGGCGTCGCGGATGGCGCCTTCCAGCGCCGCCGGGAAGGGCTGAGCGCACACCCAAGAGCGGATTTCCGCGCCAGCAGCAGCAAGGGCGGTCACGTCTTCAGTGTTGAGCGCAGCGAGCCGCGCGCTGATGCGCTGCGACAGCCCCTCAAATTTCAGAAATTCACGGAAGGCGTGCGCCGTGGTGGCAAAGCCCGTGGGCACGCGCACGCCCTGCGGCAGCTGCGAAATCATCTCGCCCAGGCTGGCGTTCTTGCCGCCGACCACCTCGACATCGCTCATGCGCAGCTTCTCGAACGGGACGACAAGCGCGTTGGCATCAAAGAGTTCTGACATGGTTGAAAAGCTCCAAAAGTTTTGAAAAACCTGCTCTTTTGCCTGCAGCACAGCGTGGGCGCGGGGAAGGGCGCACACTCGCGCAGCAGGCAGAAAAAATTGGGGCGGCTCGCCTGCGGCAGCAGCAGCAAGGCGGCACAAAACGCGCGATTTTAGATGCGCTGCAGCACGCGCCGGGCAACAAAGGGCAGGGCGCCAGCGCACCGCCCGCGCCCCCTAGAATGGCGCGCTTTTCGCGCCCAGGCGCGCCACAGGCCATCCATGAGCACACGCACAGTTTTCTTCATCTCGGACAGCACCGGCATCACCTCCGAGACCTTCGGCAACGCCATCATCGCGCAGTTTGACTTCACGCCCCGGCGTGTGCGTATCCCCTTCATTGACACGGCGGACAAGGCGCACCAGGCGGTGCGTCAAATCAACCTCACCTACGACAGCGAAGGGATACGCCCCATCGTGTTTTCCACGATGGTGAACCCGGACATTCTCGCCATCGTGCAGGAACACTGCAAAGGGCTGCTGATGGACATGTTCGGCACCTTTCTCGCGCCCATTGAGGAAGAAGTGGGCATGAAAAGCCACCACCGCATCGGGCGCTTTGGCGGCGTGACCAAGTCCGAGGCCTACAACAACCGCATTGACGCCATTAATTTCAGCCTCGCGCACGACGACGGGCAAAGCGATGTTGATTTGCAGGCGGCTGATGTCATATTGGTGGGCGTGAGCCGCAGCGGAAAAACCCCCACAAGCCTGTATCTCGCCATGCAGCACGGCGTGAAAGCGGCCAACTATCCGCTCATTCCCGAAGATTTTGCGCGCCGCCAGTTGCCGCACGCGCTGCTCGCGCACAAGCGCAAACTGTTCGGGCTGACCATAGACCCCGAGCGCCTTGCGGAAATCCGCAGCGAGCGGCGCCCCGGCTCGCGCTACGCCTCGCTGGAAAACTGCCGCACCGAAGTGGCCGACGCCGAAGCCATGATGCGCCGCAGCGGTATCCGCTGGCTTTCCACCACCAACAAGAGCATTGAGGAAATTGCCACGACCATTCTGCAGGAGCTGCGCCCCGAGAAGTTGAGCTATTGAGCGCGGCTCGCGCCCCTTGCCTTTCCCGCCTGCGCCCCAAGATGGGCACGGTACAATTTTCAGCATTCACTTTTCAAGGAACACGTCACATGAACGAATACAACGTCAAAAACCTAGAGTGGGGCGCCGAGGCGCTGCCCGAAGAGCGCAACCGCGTGCTGCGCAACACCTATGCACTGCTGGCACTGAGCATGCTGCCCACGGTGGCGGGCGCCTGGCTTGGGCTGTATCTGCCCGTGATGCGCGCGCTGCACGGTGGGCTGGGGCTGCTCGTGTTTCTGGTTGGCGCCTTCGGTTTCATGTTCGCCATTGAAAAGAATAAAAACAGCGCCGCCGGCGTGCCCATATTGCTGGCCTTTACCTTTTTCATGGGGCTGATGCTCTCGCGCCTGGTTGGCGCCGTGCTGGGTTTGACCAATGGCGCGCAACTCATTATGACGGCGATGGGCGGCACGGCAGGTGTGTTTGGTGTCATGGCCATGCTCGCCGGCACCATCAAACGCGACCTTTCCGGCATGGGCACATGGCTGTTTGCCGGCATGCTCGTGGTGTTCTTCGGCGCCATCATCAACTTTTTTGTCGGCTCCGGCGCCGCCATGATAGTCATCAGCATTCTGTGCATCGCCATTTTCAGCCTCTACATGCTTTATGACATCAAGCGCATCATTGACGGCGGCGAAACCAATTACATCAGCGCCACGCTCGCGCTGTATCTGGACATTTACAACGTGTTCCAGTCGCTGCTGGCGCTGCTGGGCATTTTCGGCGGCGAAGACTGAAAAAAGCATTTCCACCACAAAGCCCCCGCACGGGGGCTTTTTTGCATGAAAACACCGTGACGCCCGCCACGCGCTTCATATTGATAGAGCCAAGTCACGCCGGCAATGTCGGCGCCGCCGCGCGCGCCATGAAAGTCATGGGTTTTGGCGACCTCGTGCTCGTGCGTCCGCGCTGGCCGAATGTGCTGCGGCGGCAGGAGACCATACAGCGCGCCAGTGGCGCGGGCGACGTGCTCGCCGCCGCGCGCTGCGTGCAGACGCTGGACGAGGCGCTGGACGGCATGACGCACCTTTGCGCCACCGTCATGACGCCGCGCGACTTCGGCCCGCCAACCTTCGCGCCGCGCGAACATTTCGCCAAACTGCTGGAAAAACCGCCGGAAATGCCGCAGGGCGTGGCGCTGCTTTTTGGCTGCGAACGTTTCGGCATGAGCAATCAGGACGTGTACCGCTGCCACGCCGCGCTCAGCATTCCCACGGCCAGCGACTACGGCTCGCTCAACCTGGCCGCTGCCGTGCAACTCATTGCCTATGACTGGCGGCAGGCGCTGCAGGCGCGCCTTGGCAGCGAAAACCCTGAAAAAAACGCCCGAAACAGCAAAATCCGCCCGGAAAACATGCCCGCCGACGCGCAGCAACTCGCCGCCATGCTGCAACACTGGCAAAGCGCGCTTGCCGACATCGGCTTCCTTGACCCCGCCACGCCGCGCAAACTCATGCCGCGCCTGCACCAACTCTTTGCCCGCGCCGCGCCCACGCACGCTGAAATCCACATCCTGCGCGGCATCGCCCGCGCCATGCAAGACGCTGCCAGACAAGGCGGCGGCTGAACCGGGCAGCACGAAGCCACGCAGCTTCCTCCTTCGTGGTCAAAAATTCAGACAATGTGCGTTATGTGAACTCGCGAAGAAGAACAAACTTGTGGAACCCGGCTGGACGCTGTTCTGCGTGAGGCATCATCGCGTGCTTTGTGCGTGCGGGCGTTGGGTCGCAGCGCTCGCGTGGTCGCGCACACACCGGACAAGAATGCAGTGAGGCAAGTTTGAAACCTGACATTGATACCTTAAACGCGCGGCTGCTTGCTGCGGTCAAGGCTGGCGACTCTTGGGAGGTTCCGTTTCTGCTCAGCCAAGGAGCTGATGTGAACGCCGTTGGCGATGGCTGGACGGCACTCATGTACGCCGCATCAATGGCGCGCGAAGAAACGCTGCGCCTGCTGCTTGAGCATGGCGCAGACGTGCATCGCACCAGTGCTTCTGGGAGAACAGCGCTCCAGGTAGCACAGGGGCTGGGGCACTCTGGTATTGTTGCCATTTTGAAGAAAGCGGCCGGGCGACGAGCCGCACAAAAGGAGGCGGCAGGAGAATGCCAAAGTCTTCACCCCAGCGCAGAGTCGGGCGAGGAGCAAGAATCCGTGGCACGCGCAGAAAAATATATCCTGCTTGACCTGGAGAACCTGGTGCCTTCTGCCGAGGATATACACCGGCTGATGCCAGAGTGCAAAATACTCTGCTTTTCCAAGGCTCTGGACAAAATCAGTGTGGCTCTGGCGCAGGCTTTGCAAAATGATGGGCGCTGCGAGTTTGTGCTGACCAATGCCACGGGGAAAAATGCACTTGATTTCCATATCGCGTTCTATCTTGGGGCGTTAAGCCACACGCACCCTGAATGCGCAGCCTATGTTGTTTCCAAGGACACGGGTTATGATTCGCTCATTCAGTGGATAAATCAGCATACCGGCATTGCGGCACGCAGGATTTCCAGCTTTGACAGTTTGCCAAAAAATGTGTACCAGCCCAAGTTGCCGCAGCTGCCGCAACCAAGCCTCCCTCCACCCCGGGATGTGCGAGCTGGCGGGGAACAGGAGGAAGTTTCTCCCCATGCGACGCCGGGCGGCAGCACGCTGGAAAAAAATGTCCAGGACGCTATTCAGGCACTTGCCAAACAAGCCAGGCCAAGCAAGCGCAAAACACTGATGAACGCGCTTGGCGCCTGTTTTCACCCCAAGCTGTCCAAAGACATGCTTGCCAAGGTGCTGCATGAGCTTGTTGCCGTGAAGAAATGTATTGTCATCGACGATAATGACAATGTGAGCTATGCTCCTCCCATTACAGCAGTTCAATCAGAGACATTTAAGGAAAACGTCCGCAAGGCCATTGCTGATTTGTCTGGACGCAAGAACTCACGGCCACGCAAACGCAAAACATTGATGAATACACTCGGTGCCTGTTTTCACCCAAAGCTGCCAGAAGACATGCTTGCAAAAATTCTGCATGAGCTTGTCGCCGTGAAAAAGTGTATTGTGATTGACAGCAAAGACAATGTTACCTATGCGCATCCCATTACTGCGGGCAAATGAACGGGTGACTGCTGCGCGAGGCGTATAATCCGCATATTACATTTGGATTTCCGGCTTATGAAGCCGGCGATGATGTGATACTCATTGAAATTCGCTTGAAAACATGACAAAAGGCTCTCTTGGTTCACTTGGGCGCAAGGTCAGCGCGGAGGCGCTGGCGGCGCGCTGTGACGCGGGTTTGCTGTTTCCCATCGAACGCGCGCCGCTGCGTGCAGCGTTGGGGTGCGCGGGTGCGCTGCCGTTTGCGGCGGGCGCGGATATGTGGACGGCGTATGAGCTGTCGTGGCTGGACGCGCGCGGCAGGCCGCAGGTGGCGCTGGCGCACATCACGGTGGACTGGCGCAGCACGCATCTTGTGGAAAGCAAGTCGCTCAAGCTCTATCTGAACAGTTACAGCGAGTGCCGTTTTGCCAGCGCCGCCGAAGTGCAGGCACGCATTGCGCGCGATTTGACGGCAGCCGCTTTTCAGGGTGAGCCGGGCAGTGTGCAGGTGCGCCTTGTGCTGCCTGAGGACTTTTCGCGCGTGCGCGTGCAGGAACTTGAGGGCATCAATCTGGACGCGCTGGACGTGGATTGCCACGCCCTGCCCGCTCCGGCGCCTGAATTGCTGCACGCTGACCACGCCGCGCCGCCGGTGGAGGAAACGCTCAGCAGCCGCCTGCTCAAAAGCAATTGCCCCGTCACCGGCCAGCCCGACTGGGCGAGCGTGCAGATTGCCTACTGCGGCGCGCCCATCAGCCACGAGGGTTTGCTGCGCTACATCGTCTCGTGGCGGCAGCACAGCGGTTTTCACGAGCAATGCGTGGAGCAGATGTTTTGCGACATCAGCGCGCGCTGCCGCCCGAAGCGGCTTGCGGTGTATGCGCGTTACACGCGGCGCGGCGGCATCGACATCAACCCCTGGCGCAGCAGCGACGCCAGCGCCCTGCCCCCGCCCGATGTGCGCTGCGCGCGGCAGTGAGTGCGCTTTGTTTGCAGGGTATCAATTGGTCACCGGCATAAGTCACCGGTGACCAGATATATTCAATGACAGTATGCACAAAAAGCGCAGAGCTGTTCGCCGCTGCGCGCAGCGTCTGTGACAATGCGCGCTTTTGCTGCACGGGCTTTTTCTAATCATGTTGTGGTGGGGTGTGTTCTGGGGCGCGCTGTTGGGAGCGGCGCTGGCTGATGATTCCGACGGGCTGCTGTTTGGCGCAATCCTTGGGCTGCTGGCGGCGTGGTGGCTGCGCTGGGCGGTGCGCGCGGAGGTGCGGCGCACGCTGCGGCAGGCGGAACAAGAGGCTGTACGGGTGCAGCAGGCGGCGCTGCGCTTTGCCACGCCGGAGCATTTGCAGCAAGCGCCGCAACCTCAACCCACGCAACCACAACAAGCGCAGCAGCCGGTGCCGCCGCCGTCACCGCAACAGGAGCAGTTTGAAGAAACGCCACCGCCCTTCCCCGCGCCGGCGCTGGCGCCCGCCCCCGCTCCTGCCCACGAATCGTTTGAGCCGCCCGCAGCGCCACAAGAGGCGGCTGAAGACAAGGCGTGGGGGCAGCCGGCAGAGTTCTGGCAGCGGCGCGCTGGCGCTGGTTCCAGCTTTGTGGAGGACGCGCTCGCCGGTCTGCGCGCCTTTGCCTTTGGCGGCAATACGCTGGTGCGCGTGGGCGCGGTGATTCTGTTCATCGGCCTGTCGTTTTTGCTGCGCTACGCGGCGCAGCGCGGGCTGTTGCCGCTGCCGCTGCGTCTGGCGGCTGTGGCGGCCACTGGGCTGGCGATGCTTGGCGTGGGCTGGCGCGTGCGGCAGCGCAGGCCGGGCTACGCGCTGTCGCTGCAGGGCGCGGGCGTGGCGGTGCTGTATCTGACGGCGTTTGCGGCGCTGCGGCTTGGCGTGATTGCCAGCGCGCCGTTGGCGTTTGTGCTCATGCTGGCGGCGTGCGCCGTGGGCTGCGCGCTGGCGCTGGTGCAAAACTCGCTCGCGCTGGCGATGCTGGCGTTTGGCGGCGGTTTTGTGGCGCCGCTGCTGCTGCCGGGCGGCGGC
>JAFRYL010000097.1 GCA_017437605.1 Ottowia sp.
CATGCCGCCCATGCCGGCGGGCGGGGTGTCGGGCTTGGGCGCTTCGGCAACCATGCACTCGGTGGTGAGCATGAGGCCGGCAACGCTGGCGGCGTTTTGCAGCGCGGTGCGCGTGACTTTGGTCGGGTCCAGAATGCCCATTTCAATCATGTCGCCATATTCGCCGTTGGCGGCGTTGTAGCCGAAGTTGCCTTTGCCTTCGAGCACTTTGTTGACGACGACGCTGGCTTCGTCGCCCGCATTGACGACGATTTCGCGCAGCGGCGCTTCAATGGCCTTGAGCACGAGGTTGACGCCGGCTTTCTGGTCGGGGTTGTCGGCCTTGATTTCGCCCACGGCCTGGCGCGCGCGCAGCAGCGCGACGCCGCCGCCAGCGACGATGCCTTCTTCCACCGCAGCGCGGGTGGCGTGCAGGGCGTCTTCCACGCGCGCTTTCTTTTCCTTCATTTCCACTTCCGTGGCGGCGCCAACCTTGATGACGGCCACGCCGCCGGCGAGTTTGGCGACGCGCTCCTGCAGTTTTTCGCGGTCGTAATCGCTGGTGGCTTCTTCAATCTGCACGCGGATTTGTTTCACGCGCGCTTCAATATCGTCGGCCTTGCCAGCGCCGTCAATAATGGTGGTTTCTTCCTTGGCGACTTCAATGCGGCCAGCCTGACCCAGGTCGGCAAGCTGCACTTTTTCCAGCGACAGGCCCACTTCTTCGGCAATGACCTTGCCGCCGGTGAGGATGGCAATGTCTTCCAGCATGGCTTTGCGGCGGTCGCCAAAACCGGGGGCTTTGACAGCGACGACTTTCAAAATGCCGCGAATGGTGTTCACCACGAGGGTGGCAAGGGCTTCGCCTTCCACGTCTTCGGCGATGATGAGCAGCGGGCGGCTGGCCTTGGCCACGGCTTCCAGCGTGGGCAGCAGGTCGCGGATATTGCTGATTTTCTTGTCAAACAGCAGCACGTACGGGTTTTCCAGCACGGCGGACTGTTTTTCCGGATTGTTGATGAAATAGGGGCTGAGATACCCACGGTCAAACTGCATGCCTTCCACAACATCCAGTTCGTTGTTCAGGCTTTTGCCGTCTTCCACGGTAATCACGCCTTCCTTGCCCACTTTGTCCATCGCGTCGGCGATGATTTGGCCGACATCAGCGTCCGAGTTGGCGGAAATGGTGCCCACCTGCGCGATTTCCTTGGAAGTGGTGGTGGCCTTGGACTGCGATTTGAGCTGCTCCACGAGGGCGGCCACGGCGCGGTCAATGCCGCGCTTCAAGTCCATCGGGTTCATGCCGGCGGCCACATATTTCATGCCTTCGTGCACGATGGCCTGCGCGAGCACGGTGGCCGTGGTGGTGCCGTCGCCGGCGGCGTCGCTGGTCTTGGAGGCGACTTCCTTGACCATCTGCGCGCCCATGTTCTGGAGCTTGTCTTTCAGCTCAATTTCCTTGGCCACGGACACGCCGTCCTTGGTAATCGTGGGGGCGCCGAAGCTGCGTTCCAGCACCACGTTGCGCCCCTTGGGGCCGAGGGTGGCTTTCACGGCGTTGGCGAGGGTGTTCACGCCTTCGACCATGCGGGCGCGGGCGTCAGAGCCGAAAACTACGTCTTTTGCTGCCATTTTGTGCAATCTCCTGAAAAATCTCGTTCAAAAAAGGGGTCAGGCTTCAACGACGGCGAACAGGTCGTCTTCCTTCATCACCAGCAGCTCGTCGCCGTCCACCTTGACGGTCTGGCCGCTGTATTTGCCGAACAGCACGCGGTCGCCCACTTTCACGTTCATGGGCAGGCGTTCCTTGCCGGTCTTGTCAAAGCGGCCGGGGCCGACGGCGAGCACTTCGCCCTGGTCGGGCTTTTCGGCGGCGTTGTCGGGAATGACGATGCCGCCAGCGGTGGTGGTTTCATTGGGCAGGCGCTTGACAATCACGCGGTCGGCGAGAGGGCGCAGTTTCATGGTGTTCACTTCCTTTGCATGGGGAAAAAACAAGGAGCCGGCGCGCACGGGAGGCACGCCGGCCTTCAAAGCATGGGCGGCGGGCGCTGTTGCTAGCACTCGCCGCCAGTGAGTGCCAATGATAAGGGCGCGCCCGGCGCTTTCAAGGGCTGGGGGCAAAAGTTTTTTCTGGTGCTGTTTTTTCGAGGGTATTAGATGGTCGCCAGCTTCATACGCTGGCAATCACATGCAGATTCTTGCAGTATCAGCCCATCACCGGCCAAGTGCAGCGCGGACTTTGTGCGCGCTTTCGGCAACGCGAAGCATTCGCATTACACTTGCGCGTGTTTTCCATCGCCCTCTTCCGGACGCTGCTTCCCATGACGACCCACGAGATGCAGGCTCTGCACGCCGCACCGCTGGCGACGCTGCTGGCGCGCTTTGCGCCGCATGTGCGCATCGCCCACCACATTCCCGGGCGCGTGCGGCTGCGGCTGGACGCTGCCGCGCTGAAAGAGGCAGGCATCTCCACTGGCGCGCTGCGCCCCAAGGGGGCGTGGACAGACGATGGCGCGCTGCCCGGCGTGCGGCGCGTGAGCTGGAACCTGCTGGCGCGCTCGTGCACCATTGAATACGACGCCGTGCGCATCGCCCCCGCCGCCTGGCCCGAGCTGCTCGCGGGGCGCGACACGCCGGCAGCGGCCGCCCTGCGCGCACTGCTGCAGCAGGCGCAGCAGCGCGCCCTTGCCCATGAAGCTGCACCATAGAATGCGGCGGCTTTTTTCCCTTTCACACCTCACAGGACGGGACAGAACCATGCGTCCCCAGCTTCCCAGTATTGCCGGCGTTGCCGCCGGCGCGTTTTCCGTCAATGCGCTGCGCCGCAGCGATGTGCAAGGCGGCATTCAGCGCGCCCGCCGCGCTGTGCGCGAGGCGGCGGACGCCTCCATGCAGCGCGCGCGCCGCCGCAGCGCCCAGTGGTGCGAGCGCTGGTGCCGCACAGATGGCGATGCCGACGCGCCCGAAGCCGAAGACATCGAAATGGTGGACGCCTCCGGCGATGCGTGTGATGACGATGCGCCGCGCCGCCGCAGCATACGCCGGGGCGGGCGCCGCCGCGCGCACCGGGAGGAGCCGGAACGCAGCCCTGACGCCGAAGACAACGCCGCCGAGGACAGCACGCCTGCCGCCGAAGCCGATGGCGGGAGCGAAGCCAGCGAGCGCGCATGAGCCGCAAGAGACGCAAAAACCGCGCTGCCACCGTGCCCGTGGCGTGGTACGCGCCGCAGCGCGTGGTGGCAGATGACTTTGTGCGCGGCGCGCTCACCGCCGGC
>JAFRYL010000098.1 GCA_017437605.1 Ottowia sp.
CACGGCGAGGGAGAGGGACTGTTGTTTTGTTTTTTGGCAGGGTATCACATGGTTGCCGGCAACATAAGCCGGCAACCACATGATGTATTGCATGGTATGCGCTTTTTTGAAGCGCGCCTTATTCCTTCGCCCCCGCCGCGTGCAGCATTTGCACGATGGCGGTGTGCCCGCCCCTCGTGGCAAGCATCAGCGCGGTGTTGCCGTGTTTGTTGGCGATATTGAGTTGCGCTCCCTTGTCAATGAGCAGGCGGGCGATGTCGGGACGGCCTTCGCCTGCGGCAAACATCAGCGCGGTGTCGCCCCCTCTGTTCAACACGTTAACTTGGGCGCCCTTGTCAATGAGCAGACGGGCAGCGTCGGCGCGGCCTTCATACGTCGCCAGCATCAGCGCGGTAAAGCCGTTTTTGTCGGCGGCGTCCACCTGCGCGCCCTTGTCAATGAGCAGGCGGACGGTGTCGGTGTGCCCTCCGCCGGCGGCGAGCATCAGCGCAGTGATGCCGCCCTCGTCGGCAGCGTCCACCTGCGCCCCGCGTTCAACGAGCAGGCGGGCAATGTCGGTGCGACCGCTGAATGCAGCGGCTCCAAGCGCAGTGCCGCCAAATCCGTTGGTGGCATTGACCTTGGCGCCAGCGTCCAGCAGACAGCGCACGTTCTGGGCGTCGCCCCTGAATACGGAATACATCAGCGGCGTGGGGGCGTGTTCATCCACCGTGGTGTCGCACGGCGCAGTGAGTGCAGCGGCGGGCAACAGCGCCGCAAGCACAAGTGCCACGAGCTGTCTTTTCATGGTGTTTTGCATGAGTATTGCGTGTTCGCCGGCTTCATAAGCCGGAAACCACATGATGTATTGCAGAGTATGACGTTTTTTTGATTAGACGTAGACGCCTTTGAGCACGTTGCTTTCCGCCTCGGCGCGTCCGAGGAGCTTAAGCGCCAGCGCCTTGGCTTCGCGCGCCATTTCGTTGATGCCGATGCCGCGCCAGCCAAAGCCCAGCAGGTGCAGGCGCGGGCACGCCTGCCCCGCCGCTTCGCGCCAGCGCAGCAGTTGCAAATACGCGCCGTCCGCCTGCGGGATGGTGGCGACGCAGCGCAGCACTTTGGCAAAGCGCGGCTCGGCGGGCAGTTCCATGAGGCCGCGCAGGTCGGCGAGCGTGCGGCGGATGATTTCCTCGTCATCCAAATCCAGATAGTCCGGGTTGCGCCGCCCGCCGACGAGCGCCTCCAGCAGTTGCCCGCCCTCGGGCGTGCGCCCGGGGAACATGTGGCTGGAAAAGAGCGCGCCAAGCGCAAAGCGCCCTTCCTTTTTGGACGTGAGGTAGCCGAAGCCAAACGGAATCTGCGCTTCCGGCCCAAAGCCGAGCGCCACATTGGCCAGCCGCGCTTCTGCCACGCCCGGCACGGGTATTTCCGGCACGGGCAGGCCGGCGCTTGCACGCAGCAGCGCAAGCGCGGCATTGATGGGCAGCGCCAGCGCGAGTTCGCGGCAGCGGAAGTCGCCTTGCGAGGTGTGCAGCATCCATTCGTCACCCTCGCGCTGCACGGTTTGCACCTGCGTATTCAGGCGCAGCACGCCAGCGGCCTGCAGCGGCTCAGCGAGCGCCAGCGGCCAGCGTTCCATGCCGCCCTTGAAGTTCTGCATGATGGGTATGCCGCGTTTTTTGCCAGCATTGTTTTCGGCGGCGGCGTTTTTGCGTTTTTCGCGTATGCGCGCCAATATGGAGAAAATGACGGAGCCGTGTTCTTTTTCCAGCGCGCGCAGCGCGGGCATGGTGCCGTCGATGCGCAATTCGTCAATATCGCCCGCATAGGTGCCGGTGTACACCGCATCGGCAAAGGGCAGCATGGCGGCGCCAAAGCGCCGCCGCACCCAGTCGGCCACGCTCGGCTCGCCGTCAAAATAGGGACGGAATATGTCGCGCGCCACCACGCCGATTTTGTCGCCCCAGCCCATGAGCGGCGCCAGCATGATTTTGGGCGGGGTTTGCGGCACAAGCTGCAGACGGCCATCAATGCAGAGGTAGCGCACATATTCTTTCAGCGGTGCCTGCAGCAGCTCGCCGCGCAGCCCGGCCATGTCTACCAGTTCGTCGCTTTCGGCGCCGTTGTCCAGAAAGCCGTGCGGCGCCCACTCGGTCAGGTAGCCATCGCCCTGAAAGCTGCGGATGGCGCCGCCCGCAGTCGCCCCTGCCTCCAGCACGAGCACGGAAGCATCCGCGCGCTCGCGCCGCAGGAAACTGGCCAGCGCCAGCCCGCTGATGCCCGCGCCGACGATTATCGTTTCTGCAGTTTTTGCCTTTTCTGTCATTTCCGCCATTTCCCAAAAATCTCTCAAAACAAAATGCCGGCGCTGCGCGCCGCAAAACGATTATGCCACGCCGCGCGCCGCGCCTTGCGCCGCCGCTGCACGCCGCTACAATGCGCGTTCTTTTTCCCCGCCGACGGGCGGACGACAACCGCAGGAGAAGATGATGAAAGGTATTGGCGTGCTGGCGACGATTGTGGGCATCGTGGCCGCAGTGCTCTTTTTCGCCTACAACGGGCTGCTCGGCAAGGAAGAAGCCGTGTTCGCGGCTTGGGCCAATGTGGAGTCCACGCTGCAGCGGCGCGCCGACCTGATTCCCAATCTGGTGTCCACTGTCAAGGGTTACGCGCAGCACGAGCAGGAGACCTTCAACCAGATTACCGAGGCGCGCGCCAAGGCCACGCAGCCCATCAGCACCAAGGACTTGTCCAACCCCGCCGCCATGCAGCAGTTCCAGAACTCGCAGGCGGCGCTGGGCAGCGCGCTCTCGCGCCTGCTCGTGATTGCCGAGAATTACCCCGAGCTGAAAGCCAACCAGAACTTTCTTGACCTGCAGCACCAGCTCGAGGGCACGGAAAACCGCGTCAATGTCGCGCGCGAGCGCTACAACGACGCAGTGCGCGTGTTCAACGGCGCCATCCGCGCGCTGCCCGGAAAACTTATCAACGACCTCTTCCTGCACCTTGAAAACAAAGAGTATTTCAAGGCCGCAGAGCAGGCGCGTGAAGTGCCCAAGGTTTCTTTTTGAACGCTGAGCCGTGGCGCGCCTGAAAAACCTGCTCGCCGCGCTGCTGGCGGCGCTGCTGCTGGCGCTGCCCGCCTGGGCGCTGGACGTGCCGCCGCTGGCGGGGCGCATCAACGATACGGCGCGCATTATGCGCGCAGAAACCGTGCAGGCGCTCACGGAAAAGCTCGCTGCGCTGGAAGCGGAAAATGGCACGCAAATCGCCGTGCTCACCATTCCCAGCCTGCATGGTGAAAATCTGGAAGCATTTTCACTGAAAACCGCAAGCACATGGCAAATCGGGCAAAAAGGAAAAGACAATGGCGCGCTGCTGCTGGTGGCAGTCAAAGAGCGCGAAATCCGCATTGAAACCGGCTACGGGCTGGAGGGCAACCTGACCGATTTGACCGCCGGGCGCATTATCCGCAACGAAATCATCCCGCAATTTCGCAGCGGCGATTACGACAGCGGCATTGCCAAGGGCGTGGAAGCGATGATGGCCGCCGCACGCGGGCAATATGCCAGCACCGCAAGCGACAGCGAGGACGGGAATGCGCCCGACGTGGACGATGAAACGCTGAACGAGTCCGTGGGCGTGCTCGGCTTCCTCACCCTGATGGCGGGGCTGTTCGGCCGCCGCAAGTTCTGGCACGCGCTGCTGGCTGGCGCGGCAGCAGGCACACTGACGTGGCTCATCTACGCTGACACCGGCCTCTCCCCCTGGGGCTTCCTCTTCCTCGGTGTGTTTGGCGCGCTGTGCATCACCTGGGTTATTGGCTACTTCACGGGCATGGGAAGCGGCGGCGGCAGCGACAGCGGCTTTTCCGGCGGCGGTTTTTCTTCCGGCGGCAGAGGCGGCGGTTTTTCCAGCGGTGGCGGCTTCCGGGGCGGCGGCGGCAGCTTCGGCGGCGGCGGTGCGTCCGGCAAGTGGTAGCGCACGCTCTTTAAAAAAACAGAGCGCAGCGCCCGCTTGCGCCCTTGGCTGCGATGCAGCCCCGGCATCACCCTTCATGGAAGCGGGAAAACGCGCCCGCGCCGCTGTGCCTTGGCCTGCGGTGCGACAATGCGCTACCTGTCACGCGCCTTACCGCATATTGACCACCCCGCCATGCCATGACCACAGCCGTACCCAAGGTTTTGCGCCTGAGCACCAGCCAACCCGACTTTGAGCAGCAGTTCGCCGCGCGGCTGCATCTGGACGCGCAGCAAAGCGACGCCATTGAGCAGCGCGTGCGAGACATCATTGAAGACGTGCGCGCGCGCGGCGACGCCGCCCTGCTCGAGTTGAGCGCACGCTTTGACGGCGTGCACGCTGCCAGCATGGAGGCGCTGACGCTGTCCGCAGACGAGCTGCGCGCCGCCTTTGACAGCCTGCCCGCCACGCAGCGCGAGGCGCTGCAGGCCGCCGCCACGCGCATCCGCCGCTATCACGAATGGCAAAAGAGCCAGGGCGGAGAAAACGCCAGCTTCACCGATGAAGACGGCAGCGTGCTCGGGCAAATCGTCACGCCGCTTGACCGCGTGGGCATCTACGTACCGGGCGGCAAGGCCGCCTACCCCTCCAGCGTGCTGATGAATGCCATTCCCGCGCATGTGGCGGGCGTGGGCGAAATCATCATGGTCGTGCCTACGCCGGGCGGCGAGAAAAACCCGCTCGTGCTCGCTGCCGCGCATGTGGCAGGCGTCACGCGCGCCTTTGCCATCGGCGGCGCGCAGGCTGTTGCGGCGCTGGCGTGGGGCACCGAGAGCGTGCCGCGCGTGGACAAAATCACCGGCCCGGGCAACGCCTACGTCGCCACGGCCAAACGGCAAGTGTTCGGGCAGGTGGGCATCGACATGATTGCCGGTCCGAGCGAAATCCTCGTACTCGCCGACGGCAGCACGCCTGCCGAATGGGTCGCCATGGATTTGTTCAGCCAGGCCGAACATGACGAGCTGGCGCAGTCCGTGCTGCTGGCGCCCGACGCCGCCTACATCGACGCCGTGCAGGCCGCCGTGGAGCGCCTGCTGCCCGACATGCCGCGCCGCGACATCATCGCCGCCAGCCTGAACGGGCGCGGCCTGTTCATTGCCACGCGCAGCATGGAAGAGGCGTGCGAGATTGCCAACCGCATCGCGCCCGAACACCTTGAAGTCAGCAGCCGCGAGCCGCGCCGCTGGCTGCCGCTGCTGCGGCACGCGGGCGCCATCTTCCTTGGCGCCTACACCTGCGAGAGCCTGGGCGACTACTGCGCCGGCCCCAACCACGTGCTGCCCACCAGCGGCACGGCGCGCTTTTCCTCGCCGCTGTCGGTCTATGACTTCCAGAAGCGCAGCAGCCTGATTGAAGTCAGCGAAGCGGGCGCGCAGACGCTCGGCCGCATCGCCAGCACGCTGGCGCACGGCGAAGGTCTGCAGGCACACGCGCGCGCCGCCGAAATGCGGCTGCGCCCCTGACACTGGCACGATGAGTGCATCAACCCAGTCTGGAACACCCCTTTATTTAGCCCGCCACACCCATGCTCATCAAACCCATTGACGACAAAAGCCGGCGCCTGACGTTTTTGCTGAATCTCTACGATTCACCCATGCTCAATGAAGAGCAGAAACAATGGCTGGACAACGAGCTGTGGGTGCTGCGCCGCAATTTTTTCGGTGAGGAAACGTCCGCGAATTTCGTTGATTCGTGCTTTGCCGAAAGCGAAGACTACGCCGTGCTGCACGACCTGCGCCTGCACCTGCGCGACGGCGCCGTGCGCATCGACCATCTGCTGCTGGCGCGCGGCTGCGCGTTTGTCATAGAAACACGCCATTTTGACGGCAACATCACCATTGACGAGCGCGGCAATTTCACCATTGAATACAGTGATGGCGCCCCAAAAACCATCAACGCGCCCTTGAAACGCGGGCAGCGGATTGAAAGAAACCTGCGCGAGTTTTTTGACGCCATGGACATCAAGGTGCGCGGCGAGCCGCTGGACGTGAACCACCTGGTTATGTTCCCGAATGAATCTGCGGTTCAGCTCCCACCGGAATCAAAGCTGGACACTTCCAACGTCATCAAGGCTGGCGCCCTCAAGGTCTGGGTTGAAGAAATGGTTTCCAGCCTGCCTTCGGGCGGCGGCATGCTCAAGGGGTTTTCCTTTGGCCGCGCCTCGCGTGAAAAAGAGCCGCTGCGCGAATGGGGCGAAAAAATCGCCAGCCACCATCACCCTGACAACCCGTTTTACCTGCCCAAGTTCATACGCCTGAAATCGTCGCAGCGTATCCAGGCCGCCGCTGACGCCGCCTCGGCCGAGTCGCTGCCCGGCGATGTCCTGCAGCAGCAGCAAACCTTCAACCCCACGCTGCCGCCCGAAGAAGCCGCCTCCCTGCCCCCCACTGCAGCACAAGCTGACGCTGCGCCGCCGCAGCCCGACGCCGAGGCACCCGCCGAACCACTCATTGATTTCAGCGAAGCGCCCACCGAGTATCTGGAATCGCACGCCGTCGACCTTGGCGAGGCGCCCACCGAATATCTGGAATCGCACGCCGTTGACCTTGGCGAAGCGCCCACTGAATATCTGGAATCGCACGCCGTTGACCTTGGCGAGGCGCCTACTGAATATCTGGAATCGCGCGCCGGCCCCGACGACGCGCCCACGGAGTTTCTGGAGCGCGAAGCGTCCGCCCCGCAGCCGGAGCCTGCACCAGAACCAGAACCAGAACCAGGATCCGCACCCCAGCCCGCTGCGCCCGCCGCCGCCATTGCGATGCCCGCTGGCATCAGCACCTGCGCGCTCTGTGGCCGCCCGCTGATGCGTGGCATGGTCAAGTTCTGCCTTGAGCACCCCAAACGCTTCGGAGGCCAGCTCTACTGCTTCACGCACCAGAACAATTTCCCGCCCGTGCCTGAAGAAGAGGCATAAGCGCCCGCCATGCCCCCTGTTCCCTTTCCTGCCCTCGAGCGCATTCGCGCCGACGTGCGCGCCACGCGCGCCTATGGCGTGCAGGAGTCCAGCGGACTCATCAAGCTGGACGCGATGGAAAACCCCCACGCCCTGCCGCCCGCGCTGCAGCAGGCGCTGGGTGAGCGCCTTGGCCGCCTGCCCGTCAACCGTTACCCTGACGCCGCGCACGTCGCCAGGCTCCACGCCGCGCTGCGCGACTATGCCAAGCCGCCCGATGGCTGGTCGCTCATGCTGGGCAACGGCTCTGATGAGCTGATTGGCCTGCTCGCGCTTGCCTGCGCGCAGCCAGACGCCTGCATCATGGCGCCTGCGCCGAGCTTTGTGTTTTATGAAATGACGGCGCAGCAGCAGCGCATGCGCTTTTGCGCCGTGCCGCTTGCGGACGGCTTCCAGCTTGACGAAGCCGCCATGCTCGCCGCCATCGCGCGCGAGCGCCCCGCCCTGCTCTATCTGGCGCACCCCAACAACCCCACCGGCACGCTGTGGGACGCCGCCGCCATGCAGCGCATCATCGCCGCGCAAGGAGCGCAAGGCGGCATTGCCGTGATAGATGAGGCGTACCAGCCCTTTGCCGCGCGCACCTGGCTGGACGAAGTGCAGCCCGCACGCAACGCGCACGTGCTCATCATGCGCACCCTGAGCAAATTCGGGCTGGCAGGCGTACGCCTGGGCTACCTGATGGGCGACGCGCGCCTGATTGCCGAGATTGACAAGGTGCGCCCGCCCTACAACGTCGGCACCCTCAATCTGGAATGCGCCCTCTTTGCGCTGGAACACGCGGGCGACTTTGCCCGCCAAGCTGCCGACATCCGTGCACAGCGTGCGCGCTTGATGGACGAACTCGCCGCCCTGCCCGGCTGCACCGTGTGGCCGAGCGAGGGCAACATGGTGCTGCTGCGCGTGGCGGATACGCCCGAGGGCGCGCAGCGCATTTTTGAAGGCATGAAAGCGCGCGGCGTGCTTGTCAAGCACGTCTCCGCCATGCACCCGCAGCTTGTCGGCTGCCTGCGCCTCACGGTGGGCAGCGCCGATGAAAACACCCGTATGCTGGCGGCCTTGCGCGCCGCCCTCAACTCACCATGACCACATCTTTTGACGATGCGCGCCGCGCCAGCATCACGCGCCACACCAACGAAACCGACATTGACGTACGCCTGAACCTGGACGGCAGCGGCCAGGCCGACCTGTCCACAGGCATCGGCTTCTTTGACCACATGCTCGAGCAAGTCGCACGCCACGGCCTGCTCGACCTCTACGTCTGCTGCCAGGGCGACTTGCACGTGGACGGGCACCACAGCATTGAAGACGTGGGCATCGCCATCGGGCAGGCGCTGCGGCAGGCCGTGGGCGACGCGCGCGGCATCTGCCGCTACGGGCACAGCTACGTGCCGCTGGACGAGGCACTCAGCCGTGTCGTGCTGGACATCTCCGGGCGCCCCGGCCTCGTGATGCACGCCGACTTCACCGCCTCCATGATTGGCCAGCTTGATACGCAACTGGTACGCGAATTTTTCCAGGCGCTTGCCAACCACGCCGCCATCACGCTGCACATCGACTGCCTGCGCGGAGACAACGCGCACCATCAGGCGGAAACCATCTTCAAGGCCTTTGGCCGCGCGCTGCGCATGGCGCTGACGCGCGACGAACGCGCCGCCGGGCAAGTGCCCTCCACCAAAGGCGTGCTGTAACCACCATGAGCACCACCACCGTCGCCGTCGTGGACTACGGCATGGGCAACCTGCGCTCCGTGGCGCAGGCCGTGCAGCACGCCACCGAAGACATGCGCGTCGAGGTGCTCGTCACCAGCAGCGCAGAGGACGTGCGCCGCGCCGGGCGCGTCGTGCTCCCCGGCCAGGGCGCCATGCCCGACTGCATGGCCGCGCTGCGCGCCAGCGGCCTGCTGGACGCGGTGCTGGAAGCCGCCGCCGCCAAGCCGCTCTTTGGCGTGTGCGTCGGCATGCAAATGCTGCTGGAAACGAGTGACGAAAGCCGCAGCGACGCGCCCACCCCCGCGCTGGCGCTGCTGCCCGGCAAGGTGCGGCGCTTTGCCAGCGGCCAGCGCGCCGCCGACGGCAGCGCCCTCAAAGTGCCGCACATGGGCTGGAACCGCGTGGCGCAAACGCAGCCGCACCCCATCTGGCAGGGCGTGCCGGACGGCGCCTGGTTTTATTTTGTCCACAGCTATTACGCCTGCCCCGCGCGCGCCGAAGACATTGCCGGCGAAACGGAATACGGCCTCACCTTTGCCAGCGCCGTGGCGCGCGCCTATGTTTTTGCCACACAATTTCACCCGGAAAAAAGCGCCGCGCAGGGGCTGGCGTTGTACCGCAACTTTCTGCACTGGAACCCCTGATTTTCAAAAAACACCCCCACCCCTCCTTGAAGCATCATGCTCCTCATCCCCGCGATTGACTTGAAAGACGGCCAATGCGTGCGCCTGAAACAGGGCGACATGCAACAGGTCACGACCTACTCCGACAACCCGGCACAAATGGCCGCGCACTGGCTGGCGCAAGGCGCGCGCCGCCTGCATCTGGTGGATTTGAACGGCGCCTTTGCCGGCAAGCCCAAAAATATGTCCGCCATTCGCGCCATTTTGAAAGAAGTGGACAGCGAAATACCCGTGGAACTGGGCGGCGGTATCCGCGACCTGGAAACCATAGAAAGCTATCTGGACGCCGGCCTTGAATATGTGATTATCGGCACCGCAGCGGTGAAAGACCCGGAGTTTCTGCAAGACGCCTGCGCC
>JAFRYL010000099.1 GCA_017437605.1 Ottowia sp.
AACGCGCCCGCAGCGCGCTCGCCGCGCTGCCCGCCAACGAATACAGCCGCAGCCTGCTAGAATTGGCGGCTCAACTGTTGCAGCGGCGCTCGTGACACGCGGGCGCCGCTTTTCATCGGGGTGTAGCTTAGCCTGGTAGAGCGCTACGTTCGGGACGTAGAGGCCGGAGGTTCGAATCCTCTCACCCCGACCAATTCACAGCCGCCGGAAAAGGCGGTTTTTTCTGCGTTTTAGCCGTATACCAACGCAAACAATCATTGGTTGCCGGCATAAGTTGCCGGCGATGATGTAATACCCGTTATTTTGCATCGGCGCTGGGCATTTGGGCGGTGGCGGTCTATGATGCGCCGTATGCCAACTGTCCTGCGCTTTGACGGCCTGCGTGCCGTCGTCTATCCCAGTGACCATCGTCCGGCGCATGCCCATGTTATCGGGGGCGGCGGCGAGGCGGTGTTTGAGCTGAACTGCCCGGACGGACCGCCGCGCCTGCGTGACAGTTTTGGCTTTCAGGGCAGGGCGCTGGCGCGCATTGCCAGCGTGCTTGCCGCCAATATCGCGCAGTTGTGCGCTTCGTGGAGTGGGATTCATGGAAGTTTCTGAAGACGATGTGCGGCAGGCCGAAGCGCGTATGCAGGCGTTGCGCTCGGCAGGCTATGCGGTGTCCGCGCGCTACGACGCGCAGCAGCAGCGCGTGGCGGTGCGCCTGCACAACGGGGTGCATTTCAGTTTTCCGACGGCGCTGGCAGAGGGGCTGGCGGGCGCGGCGCCGGGCGATTTGGCGGAGATTGAGATTTCCCCCGCTGGCCTTGGGCTGCACTGGCCGCGCCTTGATGCGGATTTGTACGTGCCCGCGCTGCTACAGGGCGTGTTTGGCTCGCAGGCATGGATGGCGCGTCTGGCGCTGGAGCAGCAGAAGGCGGCGTGACGGCGCAGCGCGCGCCATAAAAAAGCCGCCCTGCGGGGCGGTTTTTTTCTTGCTTTTCTGCTGCATACTCTACAATAAACATGCTTCATCACCGGCTTATGAAGCCGGCAGGTGAACAATACCCATACAAAGAACAACAGCCAATGGAAAGGCGTGTCTTGTGGCTTGAGTTCATATGGACGTGATGCCATACTTGCCGCATGACTTGGCAGGTTCACTTCCACGATGAGTTCAAGCAGGAGTTTGACGCTTGGGAGAAGTCGCTGCGGATTGAGTTGGCTGCGTTGGCCAAGTTGTTGACGCAAAAGGGTCCCACTTTGGGGCGCCCTTGGGCGGACACGCTGAACGGCTCGCGCTACTCCAACATGAAGGAGCTGCGCTTCTCTTGGCGGGGGGCGCCGTGGCGCGTGGCGTTTGCCTTTGACCCGCAGCGTCAGGCAATCTTGCTTGTCGGAGGCGCCAAATCAGGTGTCAACCAAGAGCTTTTCTATAAGCGGCTGATTCGCACTGCTGATGCGCGATACAGCCAGCACCTTGAGTTGTTGCGAAAGGGGAATCCAGCATGACAGTTTCACTTGAAGAAGTTCTCGCGTCCTTTTCGGAAGAGGACAGGGAGCGCATTGAAGCGCGCGCCGCCGAACTCGTGACGCTGTACGAACTTCGCAAGGCGGTGCAGAAAACGCAAACGCAGATGGCGGAAACCCTCGGCGTGCGGCAGGACAGCATCTCGCGCATGGAAAACCGCAGCGACATGCTGCTTTCCACCTTGCGCCGCTATGTGGAGGGCATGGGCGGCACGCTGGAACTGGTGGCGCAGTTCCCCGGCCGCCCGCCGATGGTGATTCAGAAGCTCGGGGAAACAACGGCGCCGCAGGCCGCGTGAAAAGAGCCAATAGAAAAGCCGCCCACATGGGCGGCTTTTTGTTGCGCGGACAGCGCACTCCGACTACTGAACAGGGTCAGCAAGCAGCCTGCGTGTAGTTTTTTGTGTACTGACGCTATTGGAATTGGAGCGCGTCTTGCTTGTCTGGAAACATGCTAATCTGCCACGCTCTGACTGTCTCACCCCATGGGAAACGCTGTCGCCCCTGCAACAGCCGCAGGCGGAAGGCGCCGCCTTCCGGCGAGCTGCGCACGGCACGCACACCACCAGTCTCTGGCGGAAGACTTTTTTCAACAACCTGTCGAAGAATGCAAATGAGCGAGAACAAGAAAATTTTTCAGCCCAAAGTCATCATTGGCTCCATTCTTGGCTTTGTTTCCGCTGCGGTAGGCGTTGTGGCCGTATTCTTTCCAAGCCTGTTGAATCTGGAGCGGGAGCGGATGCCAAAATATGAAGTTGCGGTGGACTACGAGAGGGAATTGAACAGGGAATACTATGATAAATTTATTGAATTTCTGGAAGAAAGAATAAAAGATAAAAAAGTGTTTGAGTTGAACCTTCAATATACATATCCTGGTGCGGGGGCTGCACTTAATGATTTTCTAAGTCTTTTGAATGACAATATAGCTTTTGGGCAACGTACAAATTATGAAAGCAAAGCAGTTGAATACGAGTGTGTTATAGCTGGTCTTAAAGATTCGGAATATAATGAGGTATTGAAGCGTCCTCCCGGTGCTGGAGGCATCCCTGCACAAATACAAAACAGCTTGACGCCGGAAAACTTTAAGTTTAAGCGCGATAAAGTTACTGAGGTTGATGAAAATGGTGATCCTGTTGATATTGAGGATGGGATGCCTGTTTCAGATGTGCGTCATTTGGACACTATGTATGCCACCGAGTACTGCTTTCCTATCGAACTAGTGGCATATGATGAAGAAGCTGTGCTAGGTGTTTCTGATGTCGATGAAGCTGCGGAGTTTATGCCTCCCCCTTTATTAAAAGGCTACGCCTATTACGGCGGGAAACTTGATTACACTCCTGGAATGGCTAATAGAGCCATATTTTTTGAGGCGATTGATAAAAATATTGTCAAACTCAAAAAATATTAGTAATCAGGTTTGTACTGCAATGCAGCATCAGGAGTCTGGGTAGATATGGTTTCGGCGTGTGTCCCAGGCTGCCCTCGGGGCGCGTGCCGTGAGCGGTGGCGTGACGGCGCGGCGTGCGCCTTGCGTGTGCCATGAAAAAAGCCGCCCTGCGGGGCGGTTTTTTCTTGCTGTTTTTTGCATACTGCGTCAAATAACATCGCATCGCCGGCTTATGTTGCCGGCGATGATGCGATACCTATGCAATTCAACAGCTTTGGCAGGTGCGTCACTCGGTTTGCAGCGCGCGCAAGATGCGCTGACCGGGGCGTCCGTCAACGGTGTGGCCGAGGCGCTGTTGTTCGGCGCGGATGGCGGCGCGCGTTTTTTCGCCAATGGCGCCGTCGGCGGCGCCGATGTCGTGGCCGCGCATGATGAGCATGCTTTGCAACTGGCGGCGCTGGCTGCGGGAGAGGCCGGGGTCGTCGGTGGGCCAGGGCGTGGCGAAGGCGGTGGAAAGGCTGCGGCTGCGCGCAAGGTCTGAGAGGTGCGCGATGGCGAGCGCGTAGTTTTCGCTGGCGTTGTAGCTGTAAATAGCGTCAAAGTTGCGCCCGACGAGGAAGGCGGGGCCGCCCGGCCCGGCGGGCAGCAGCAGGCCGGCTTGCGGCAAGTCAGAGGGCAGGGGCGAGCCGTCAGCCAGCGTCACGCCCGCCGCGCGCCAGCTTTCCATGCGGCGCTTGTTGCGCCGTCCTGCGCCAGAGGTGTCAAAACCCGCCGGCAGGCGCACTTCAAAGCCCCACGGCTGCCCGCTTTGCCATTTGGCGGCCTGCAGAAAGCGCGCGGTGGAGGCGAGGGCGTCGGGCACGCTGTCCACGATGTCGCGGCGGCCGTCGCCGTCAAAGTCCACGGCCAGCCGCAGGAAGGTGCCGGGCATGAATTGCGTCTGCCCGAAGGCGCCCGCCCACGAGCCGGTCATGCGCTCGGCGGGAATGTGGCCGTCCTGCACGATGCGCAGGGCGGCGGCGAGTTCGCCGCGAAAGTAGCTCTGCCGCCGACCAAGGCAGGCGAGGGTGGCGAGCGAGCGCATCAGCGGGCGCGCGCCGAGGTTTTGCCCGAAGTTGCTTTCCACGCCCCAGACGGCGACGACGATGTGCGCGGGCACGCCGTAGCGCGCTTCAATGCGCGCGAGCACTTCGCCCCACTTGGCGAGTGCGGCGCGCGCGTCGGCGACGCGCTCATCGTCCACAAGCATGGCGATGTAGTCCCACGGGTGCATGGTGAATTCGGGCTGCTTGTCGAGCATGGCGAGCACGCTGGCGTCCGGCTCCATGCCCGTCATGTGCTGCTCGAATGTGGCGGCGCTGATGGGGCGGAAGGCCGCTTCCTGCGGCAGGCGGCGCAGGCAGCTTGCAAAGGCGTTGCGCTGCGCGGCGGAGAGTTCGGGCGCGTCTTGCGCGTGGGCGGCAAGGGCGGCGATGAGGGCGAGGGCAGAAAGGAGCTGTTTTTTCATGGGTATTAAACGATTGCCGGCTTGATAAGCCGGCGATGAAGTGTTTTCTGATGCAGTATATGCTATGCCTTGGGCGTTTCCGCCAGCCGCGTAAGCATGCCCGCTGGTCGCAGCCGCGTGGCAAGCGCGAGCAGCTTGGCGGGAAATTGCGCGATGGCGCGGTTGTAGGCGGCCGCGGCCTCGTTGTAGGCGGCGCGCAGCGGAATGGCCTGGTGCAGCAGGCGCAGCCAGTGCTGCTGCAGGCGCTCGGGCGAGGGTGTGGCATCAGGCGGCACGGCTTGCTCGAGGGCGCTGCCCCAGGCGCCGCGCATGGCTTCGTGCGCAAGCACGAGGGCGGCGGTGGCGGCGGCGTCCAGCGGGTTGGCGCGCGCGGCGGCAAGCGCATGGCCGAACTGCTCGCTGGCCGCGTGCAGCCGCGCCCAGGCTGCGGTGGTGCCGTCACCGAGAACGGCGGGGGAGCTGACTTCGCCGCGTATTTCTTCGGGCAGGTTGCCCTGCATCCAGATGAGCTGGCGCAGCAGCATCTCGTCCAGCGGAGCAAAGGCAGCGCGCACCGCGTCGCGCAGGCGCGCAAGTCGCCGGCTGGCACCGACGGCCCAGAAAAGCATGATGGCGCAGATGATGAGCGGCCAGAGAATGCGGAGCATGGGAAGCAGTGAAACAACGGGTATCAATTTATCGCCGGCACAACAAGCCGACGATGAAAGATGATTGCAGTTGGTATTGTAGGGCGAAAATGATTCGCCCTCGCCGAGGAAGATGGACAAGAAGCATAGGGTATATATTTGCCGCCGGCTTATATTGCCGGCAATGCGATATTTAATCGTTGAGTATCACATGTTTGGGGGCGAAAAAAGCGCCGCCTGCGCGCTCCGATAGGGGAGGGCGGGGGCGGCGCTTTGGGTTGGCGCGTGCCGGTGCGTCAGAGCATGTCGGCGAGCGGGTTGGCGTCGGCGGCTTCGCCTTCGGGGGCGTTGGGCGCGTCGCTGTTGGCGCTGTTGCTGATGCCGGTGACGGCGGCAGCGAAGGCTTGCAGGGCGGCGGAGGCTTCGGCGGCTTCGGCGTCGGTGTCGCCGCCTTCGGCCCGCTGCTGCCATGCGAGTGCTTCGGCAGCGGCAATCGCCTGGCGTTCGGCTTCTTCGCGCTCGTTCCTCGCCTTGCGCGCACGGTGGTAGGCAAGGCCGGTGCCGGCGGGAATGAGGCGCCCGACGATGACGTTTTCCTTCAGCCCGCGCAACTCGTCGCGTTTGCCCATGATGGCCGCTTCGGTGAGCACGCGCGTGGTTTCCTGGAAGGAGGCGGAGCTGATGAAGCTGTCGGTGGACAGGCTGGCCTTGGTGATGCCGAGCACCTGGTCTTCAAAGACGGCGGGTTGTTTGCCCTCTTTGACAAGCTGCTCGTTGACGCCGACGATTTCGCTGCGTTCCACCTGTTCGCCGGAGATGTAGTTGCTGTCGCCGGGGTCTTTGACGATGACGCGGCGCAGCATCTGGCGCACGATGACTTCAATGTGCTTGTCGTTGATTTTCACGCCCTGGGCGCGATAGACGCCCTGCACTTCATCGACGATGTAGCGCGCCAGCTCCTGCGCGCCGAGCAGCCGCAGAATGTCTTTGGGGTCGGCGGGGCCGTCCACGATAAGGTCACCCTTGTCCACCACCTGCCCTTCGTTGACGAGCAGCGTCTTGCCCTTCGGGATAAGGACTTCGGAGATGAAGCCGGCGGCGTCGGTGATTTGCAGGCGGGTTTTGCCGCGCGTTTCCTTGCCAAAGGAGATGGTGCCGGTGACAGGCGCAAGCTCGCCCTTGTCCTTGGGGCTGCGCGCCTCAAAGAGTTCGGCCACGCGCGGCAGACCGCCGGTGATGTCGCGGGTTTTCTGCCCTTCCACGGGAATGCGCGCGAGGACTTCGCCCTGCGCGACTTCCTGCCCGTCGCGCACGGCGATGGTGGCGCGCACCGGGAAGCCGATGGTCACGGGGTGGTCGGTGCCGGGAATCTTGACTTCGCTGCCGTCTTCGGCCAGCAGTTTGACGAGCGGGCGCACGTTGGTTTTGCCGGAGCCGGCTTTTTTGGAGTCAATGACGACCATGGTGGAGAGGCCGGTGACTTCGTTGACTTCCTCCTGCACCGTGAGGCCCTTTTCCACATTTTCAAACCGCACGCGGCCTGCGTGCTCGGTGATGATGGGGCGCGTGAGCGGGTCCCAGGTGGCGAGCACGGCGCCGGCTTCCACGTTCTTTTCCGCGCCCACGGCGAGCGTGGCGCCGTAGGGCACCTTGTGGCGTTCGCGCTCGCGCCCCTGCTCGTCGTGAATGACGATTTCGCCGGAGCGCGAGGTGACGATTTGCTCGCCGCGCGCATTGGTGATGTAGCGCATGGCGGCGTTGAAGCCGACGCTGCCCTTGGATTTGGCTTCCACGCTGGAGGCCATGGCCGCACGCGAGGCGGCGCCGCCGATGTGGAAGGTACGCATGGTGAGCTGCGTGCCCGGCTCGCCGATGGACTGCGCGGCAATGACGCCCACGGCCTCGCCCACGTTGACCAGGCCGCCGCGCCCCAGGTCGCGCCCGTAGCACTTGGCGCACACGCCGTAGCGCGTGGCGCAGGTGAGCACGGTGCGTACGCGCACTTCGTCAATGCCGGCGGCTTCCAGCTCGTCAATGGCGTCTTCGTCAAACATCTGGCCGGCGGCGACGATGACTTCGTGCGTGGAGGGGTCGAGCACGTCATCGGCGGCGGTGCGGCCAAGAATGCGCTCGCGCAGCGAGCTGACGACGTTGCCGCCCTCGATGATGGCGCGCATGAAGGGGCCGTCCTGCGTGCCGCAGTCGTCTTCGGTGACGACGAGGTCCTGCGTCACGTCCACGAGGCGGCGCGTGAGGTAGCCGGAGTTGGCGGTTTTCAGCGCCGTGTCCGCCAGCCCCTTGCGCGCGCCGTGCGTGGAGATGAAGTACTGCAGCACGTTCAGCCCTTCGCGGAAGTTGGCGGTAATCGGCGTCTCGATGATGGAGCCGTCGGGCTTGGCCATGAGGCCGCGCATGCCGGCAAGCTGGCGAATCTGCGCTGCCGAGCCGCGCGCGCCGGAGTCGGCCATCATGTAGATGGAGTTGAAGGACTCCTGCTCCACTTCCTTGCCGTGGCGGTCAATGACGCGCTCGCTGGCGAGCTGCTTCATCATCACTTTGGCGACTTCGTTGCCGACCTTGTCCCAGGTATCGACGACCTTGTTGTACAGCTCGTTGTCGGTGACGGCACCTTCTTCGTGCTGCTGCTGCGCGGCTTTCACCTCGGCTTCGGCGCGCGCGATGATGTCTTTCTTCTCGGCGGGCACGAGGATGTCGTCAATGGCAATGGAGATGCCCGCGCGCGTGGCCAGACGGAAGCCGTTTTGCAGCAGCTTGTCGGCGAGCAGCACGGTGTCTTTCAGCCCGCACTTGCGGAAGGCGGCGTTGATGAGCAGCGAGATTTCCTTTTTCTTGAGCGCCTTGTTGATGAGCGCAAAGGGCAGCCCCTTGGGCAGGATTTCGCTCAGCAGCGCGCGCCCCACGGTGGTTTCCACCAGGCTGGTGTAGGGCACAAGCTCGCCCGAGGCGCGGTCCTTGCGCCATTCGGTCAGGCGCACGGAAATTTTGCTGGCAAGCTCGACGACGCCCGCGTCCAGCGCGCGCTGCACTTCGGCAACGTCGGCAAATACCATGCCTTCGCCTTTGCCGTTGATTTTTTCGCGCGTGGTGCAGTAGAGGCCGAGCACCATGTCCTGCGAGG
>JAFRYL010000012.1 GCA_017437605.1 Ottowia sp.
CCACGCCCGACGCTTCAGGGCGGCAAGTGGTGCTGTCCACCGCGCGGCTCGCTGCCGTGCGCGCCATAGACACGGACAACATGACCATGATTGTGGAAGCCGGTTGCGTGCTGCAAAACGTGCAGCAGGCGGCGGCGAAGGCGGGCGCGCTCTTTCCACTCAGCATGGCGGCGGAAGGCAGTTGCACCATCGGTGGCTGTCTGGCGACAAACGCTGGCGGCACGCAGGTGCTGCGCTATGGAAATGCGAGGGAACTGTGCCTCGGGCTGGAAGTGGTCACGCCGCATGGCGAGGTGTGGGACGGTTTGAGCGGCCTGCGCAAAGACAACACCGGCTACGCGCTGCGCGACTTATTTATAGGCAGCGAGGGCACGCTCGGCATCATCACCGCTGCCACTGTGAAGCTGCACCCGCAACCCGCCGCGCGCCTCACCGCGTGGGCGGCTGTGCCCTCGGCGCAGGCGGCGGTGCAGTTGCTCGCCCTCGCGCGCCGACGGCTGGCCGCCTCGCTCACCGGCTTTGAAGTCATGGGGCAAACGGCGCTTGGGCTGGTTGCCAAACACTTTCCGCAGCAGCGCGTGCCTCTCTGGGAAGAAACGCCCTGGTGCGTGCTGCTGGAAAACTCCGACGCCGAGGGGGAAGACCACGCGCGCGCGCAGCTTGAAGGCGCGCTGGAAGAGGCGCTGGAGGCGGACATCGTCACCGACGCCATCGTCGCCGAAAGTCTGGCGCAGGCCGCCGCGCTCTGGCACGCACGCGAAAGCATCCCGCTCGCGCAGGCCGAGGAAGGCGCCAACCTCAAGCACGACGTGAGCGTGCCCATCTCGCGCATTCCAGAGTTTGTGGAAAAAGCCGATGCCGCCCTGCTTGCCGCGCTGCCCGGGTTGCGCCTCGTGAACTTCGGGCACTGGGGCGACGGCAACCTGCACTACAACGCGCAAGCGCCCGAAGGCGAAGCGGACGCCGCTGCCTGGATTGCCGCGCACGAGGAGCGCATCGCAGACATCATCTATGGCGAAGTGGCGCGCTGCGGCGGCTCAATCAGCGCCGAACACGGCGTGGGCAGCCTGAAAGCACACCTGCTGCCGCACTACAAATCGCCCGTGGCGCTGCAGCTCATGCGCAGCATCAAGCGCGCGCTTGACCCGCAAAACCTGATGAACCCGGGGCGCGTGCTGGCGCTCGACGCATAAGCATACCCATTCAACATATATATGGTTGCCGGCTTATGTTGCCGGCGACCATTTGATACCCGTCATTTTTGCCTTTGTGCAACGCAACATGCCAAAGAAGCGGCGTGCAGTGGCATGATTGCCAGCTTCACGCACGCGCCCACGGGCGCAGGCATTCCCAAAAAAGGCGCGGCCCGCGCCTTTTTTTGCTTTTTGGAGGCTTTTCTGCCATGAGCCAAACCTCTCTGGACAAAGACAAAATCAAGTTTCTGCTGCTCGAAGGCGTGCACCCCAACGCCGTGCAGGTGCTGAATCAGGCCGGCTACACCAACGTCGAGCAGCTCGCCGGCGCGCTGGAAGGCGAGGCGCTCAAAGCCAAGCTCGCCGACGTGCATTTCGTCGGCATACGCTCGCGCACGCAGCTCACCGCCGAGGTGCTCGCCGCCGCGCCGCGCCTCGTGGCGATTGGGTGCTTCTGCATCGGTACGAATCAGGTGGACCTGGCGGCAGCGCGCGAGCGCGGCATCGCCGTGTTCAACGCGCCCTACTCCAACACGCGCTCCGTGGCCGAACTGGTGCTGGCCGAAATCATCCTGCTGCTGCGCGGCATTCCGCAGAAAAACGCCGCCGCGCACCGTGGCGGCTGGCTGAAAACCGCCGACAACTCGTATGAGGCGCGCGGCAAGACGCTGGGCATCATCGGCTACGGCTCCATCGGCTCGCAACTGTCCGTGCTCGCTGAGGCCGTGGGCATGAACGTCATCTTTTATGACGTGGTCGCCAAGCTGCCGCTCGGCAACGCGCGCGCCATGCCAGACATGAAGTCGCTGCTGGCCGCCGCCGACGTGGTCACGCTGCATGTGCCCGAACTCCCCTCCACGCGCTGGATGATTGGCGCAGAAGAAATCGCCGCCATGAAGCCGGGAGCGGTACTCATCAACGCCGCGCGCGGCACCGTGGTGAGCATTGAGCCGCTGGCCGAGGCGTTGAAAAACGGGCACCTCATGGGCGCCGCCATCGACGTGTTCCCCACCGAACCGAAAAGCAACAAGGACGAATTCCAGTCGCCCCTGCGCGAACTTGACCAGGCGCTGCTCACGCCACATATCGGCGGCTCCACGCTGGAGGCGCAGGCCAACATCGGGCTGGAAGTGGCGGAAAAGCTCGTCAAATACAGCGACAACGGCACCACCACCTCGTCGGTCAACTTCCCGCAGGTGGCACTGCCCGAACACCCCGGCAAAAAGCGCCTGCTGCATATTCACCGCAATGAACCCGGCGTGATGATGAACATCAACCGCACCCTCTCCGACGCCGGCGCCAACATCGCCGCGCAATACCTGCAAACGCTCGAAGGCGTGGGCTACGTCGTGATTGACATCGCCGCCGATGAAGTGGATGCGTCTGCCATGCGCGCCGCGCTTGATGCCGTCCCCGGCACCATTCGCACCCGTGTGTTGTTCTGAACAATCTCAAGCAAGAAAACCGCCCGCACCGCCGGGCGGTTTTTTTATGCGCGCCGCACACGCCGCCTCACTGCGCCCCATCAAACAGCGGCAGCGCCGCCTCCTGCGGCGGCTCCGTCGCCACATCGCCCACGCGACGCAGTGCGCCCACGCGCACACCAAGCAGGCGCAGCGGTTGCGACAAATCCACCCGTTTCAGGCACTGCCCCGCCAGCGCGCGGATGCGGCGCGCGTCCTGCACATATTCGTCGCCCAGATGCGCGCGCGTGACAATATGAAAATCCGCATAGCGCAGTTTCACCCCCACTTCGCGCCCTACATAGCCCTTGCGCTGCAAATCGCTCGCCACCTGCTCGCAAATGCGCGTGAAAATCGCGCCCAGTTCCGCCTTGTCGCGCACCGCGTGCAAATCGCGCGCAAATGTGGTTTCCCGGCTCATGCTTTTGGGTTCGCGGTGCGTCGTCAGCGGCCTGTCATCGCGCCCCCACGCCGCATCGTGCAGCCAGGCGCCATAACTGCGCCCGAACTGCTCCACCAGCCACGGCAGCGTGCATGCGGCAAGCTGCCCTATGGTTTCTATACCTGCCTGCTGCAGCCTGGCCGCCGTTTTCGGCCCCAAGCCATTGATGGCGCGGCACGGCAGCGGCCAGATGCGTTGCTGCAGCTCATGCTCCCACAGCACGCTGATGCCCGCCGGTTTTTCAAACTCGCTTGCCATTTTCGCCAGCAGTTTGTTGGGCGCCACGCCGATGGAGCAACTCAGTCCCGTGCGCTCCATAATCGTTTTCTGAATCAGCCGCGCCAGCACGCGCCCGCCCTCGCGCTGCCCGCCGGGGACATGGGTGAAATCGATGAATACCTCATCAATGCCCCTGTCTTCCATCACCGGGGCAATTTCAAGAATCACATTTTTGAAAGCGCGCGAGCAGCGCCGGTATTCCTCAAAATCCGCCGGCAGCATAATCGCCTGCGGGCAGCGGCGCGCTGCCGCCATCAACCCCATGGCTGAACCCACGCCAAACTGCCGCGCCGCATAGCTGGCCGTGGCCACCACGCCGCGCCCGGCATAGCTGCCAAGGCGCTGGAAAAAATCCAAAGGAATCTCGCCCATGTCGCGCCGCGCCCAGCGCCGTTCTGGATATTCCCGGTTCAGGCGTTCCAACACCTGCGCTTCGGTGCTGCGCCCGCCGCCAACCACGACAGGCAAGCCCTTCAATTGCGGATAGCGCAGCCACTCCACCGAGACAAAAAACGCATCCATGTCCAGATGCGCAATGCGGCGCAGCGGCGCGGCTTCACTCATGCCCGCGCCCCGACGCCCGCCGCGCGCAACTCCGCCACCCTTTTTGCCGCTGGGCGCAACTTGAACAGCAGGATGAACATCAACACCGCAGCCGTGGCAAGGCTGACGGGATAGCACGCCATGATGGTTTCAAAATCAGGCCGGCGCGGAAACACACCATACACCCAGCCGATGCGCACGCCGCAGATGGCGACTGTGGTCGCAATGGCGGGCAGCAGCGAAATGCCAAAACCGCGCAGATAGCCGGAAACAATCTCGTAGGAAATGGTGAAAATATAGGCTGTGAAAATCCAGAGCAGCCGCGTGTAGCCGATGGCGACCACCTGCGGGTCAGTGTTGAAGAGCGAAAGCAGATGGTGTCCGGTGAGCAGAATCAATCCCGTGGCCGCCGCCAGGCACACGGCGCCCTCCAGAAAACACCATTTCATCGTGCTGCGACAGCGCCCGATTTTGCCCGCGCCGTTGTTCTGCCCCACAAATGTGGTGCATGCCTGGCTAAAGGCGTTCAAAATGCAGTAGGCAAAAATTTCTATGTTGAAAGCGGCGCTGGAGGCCGCCATCACCGTGGTGCCCAGTGTATTGATGGCGGACTGGATGATAATGTTTGCCAGCGAAAACACAGCCGCCTGCATGCCAGCGGGCACACCGATTTTGAGAATGCGCGCCAGGATGCGCGGGTCTATTTTGAGCGCCGCCATGCGGAAACGCACCGCCGAATGCGTTTTGCCAAGCCAGCGCATGAGCACGGCGGCGCTGAAGGCATTGGCCAGCACCGTGGCCGTGGCCACGCCCGCCACGTCCATGCCAAGCACCAGCACAAAAAACAGGTTGAGCGCGATATTCAGCATGCCCGACATCGCCAGCACGATGAGCGGCGCGCGCGTGTTGCCCGCGCTCATGAATATGGCCGCCTCAAAGTTGTAGAGCAATATCACCGGCATGCCGAGCAAAAATATCCGCAGATATTTGATGGCAAACGGCAGCACTTCGGCGGGCACGGCAAGCAGCCGCAGCACCGGGGCGACGAGCAGCTCGCTCATGAGCGCCAGCGCCGCGCCGCCCACCAGCGCCACCATGAGCGAGGTATGCACCGCGCGCTGCACGGTTTTGCGGTCGCCGCTGCCGATGGCCGTGGAAATCGTGACATTCGCGCCCAGCGATATGCCGATGAACATCGTCACCAGCAGCCCGATAATGGGCGCGCTCGCGCCCACAGCAGCCATGGCCACCGGCCCCTGCGCGCCAGTGAAACGCCCGACAATGGCGACATCGGCAGCATTGAACAACTGCTGCAAAATGCCGCTCAAGGCCAGCGGAAATACAAATGCCAGAATCTGGCTCCAAAGCGGCCCGGTGACGATTCTTGATTCCGGCCTGGAATGGTGCATATTCTCAAAACGCAAAAAAACGCCGTGGGCGGCGCAGGGCGTATTTTAGGCACGCCACCGCCAGCGTGCAGCACACGCGCCGCTTTGTTAGCATGGCGCACCATGACTGAAGCTCCTCCCCCCGACGCCCCCGAACTGGCAGGCCGCCGCGTGCTGCTGGGTCTCACGGGCGGCATTGCCTGCTACAAGGCCGCTGAACTCTGCCGCCTGCTCGTAAAAGCCGGCGCGCAGGTGCGCGTGGCGATGACGGAAGCGGCCTGCCGCTTCATCACGCCGCTGACCATGCAGGCGCTCTCCGGCCAGCCCGTGTTCGTCTCGCAGTGGGACGCGCGCCCGAACAACCACATGGCGCACATCGAGCTTGGGCGCGAGGCCGAGCTTCTCCTCGTCGCCCCAGCGAGCGCCGATTTCATCGCGCAAATCGCGCAGGGGCGCGCGGGCGAGCTGCTCGCGCTGCTTTGCTTGGCACGACCTGACGGCGTGCCGCTGCTGCTGGCACCTGCCATGAACCGCCAGATGTGGCAGCACCCCGCCACGCAGCGCAATGTGCGCCAGTGCGCAGCGGACGGCGCGCAGGTGCTGGGCGTCGCCAGCGGCGCGCAGGCGTGCGGCGAAATTGGCGACGGGCGCATGCTGGAGCCAGAAGACCTGCTGCACGCCGTCACTGCGGCGCTGGCGCCCAAGAGCCTTGCGGGGCTGCGCGTGCTCATCTCCGCCGGGCCGACGTTTGAGGCGCTGGACCCGGTGCGCGGCATCACCAATTTAAGTAGCGGCAAGATGGGATTTGCCATCGCCCGCGCCGCGTTTGAAGCGGGCGCGCAGGTGCAGCTTGTCGCTGGCCCCGTCAGCCTGCCCACGCCGTATGGCGTGCAGCGCAGCGACGTGACCTCGGCGCTGGACATGCACGCGGCCGTGATGGAGCGCGCGCAAGAGGCCGACATCTTCATCTCCACCGCAGCTGTGGCCGACTGGCGCCCGGCGCAAAAAGCAGCGCAGAAAATCAAGAAAGACGGCAGCGGTGCCACGCCTGCGCTGCAGTTTGTGGAAAACCCCGACATCCTCGCCGCCGTCGCACGCAGCCCGCGCGCTGCCGAGGGCAAGCTCTACTGCGTGGGCTTTGCCGCTGAGAGCGAAAACCTGCTGGACAACGCCGCCGCCAAGCGCCAACGCAAAGGCGTGCCGCTGCTGGCCGCCAACATCGGCGCCGCCACCTTCGGGCGCGACGACAACGCCCTGTTGCTCGTCGATGAACACGGCGCGCAGCAGTTGCCGCACGCCAGCAAACGGCGGCTGGCGCAGCTTTTGATTGCCGAAATTGCGCGCCGGCTGCCCGGGGCGGCCAGCGCATAGGAACGCACACCATGAACCCGCAGTGGGACGCGCCACCTGCCGACGGCGACTACTCGCACTACGTCGAGCGCCTGAACGAACAGGCCGCCGAAGGCACGCCGCAGCCCGCCCCCGCCGTCACGCTGGAACAGGTGCAACAGGCGCGCAATGTCCTGCGCCTCGTCTACGTCTTTGCCGGCGCCATCCTGCTTGCGCCTGTCGCCATGTCGCTCTGGCAGGCGTGGCACTTCCTGCACGAATTCGGCCCCCTGCCTGCGGCGCTCACCATCATCACCGGCGCCATCATTCCGCTCATCATCTTTGTTTTCATCATCCGCATCCTGCGGCAGCGTGCGCCCGACATCGCCGCCAAAATGCTGGAAAGGAACACCCCAAATGGACCACCTGAAACCTGAATGGCAGACGCCGCCGGGCGGCGACTTTGCCCGCTACGTCGAGCAGCTCAACGCAGACGCCGCGCTGCTTGAAGCCATCGAGCGCCGCCGACAGGCCGAGCGCCAGCGGCGTCCATCGCATGGCATGACGCAGCAGCACAGCATGCAGAAAAAACCGGCGCTGCCCGCCGCCCTGCGCCTGCCGCAGCGCGCCCCCACCGTGCAACGCGCGCCCGCCGTGCCGCAACCCGCCACTTCGCGCCCCGTGCAGCGCGCGGACTCATCATCGCCTGCGCAGACCTCGGCCTTCGTCGGCAAAGTCATCCTTGGCGTCATCATCGCCTTCATTGCGCTGATGCTGTTCGCCGACACTGAAGACGGCATGGATGTGTTCGGCTTTCTCATCGTTGCCGTCATCGCCTGGCGCGTTTTCCTGAGCGGCAGACGCAACAAACAATAAAACACCCTGAATCCAGAAACAACGAGGCTCCGCATGGAACAATTCTTCAAACTCAAAGAGAACGGCACCAACGTACGCACCGAAATGGTTGCCGGGTTGACCACCTTTATGACCATGGCGTATATCCTCGCCGTCAACCCCAACATTCTGGGTGCTGCCGGCATGGATACCGGCGCTGTCTTTACCGCCACCGCGCTTGCCAGCGCGCTTGCATCATTCTGCATGGCGGCGCTCACCAACCTGCCATTTGTATTGTCCGCCGGCATGGGGCTGAACGCCTATTTTGCCTATACCGTCGTGATTGGCATGGGATACAGTTGGCAGGTGGCACTGGCCGCCGTTTTTGTGGAAGGCATCATCTTCATCGTCCTGTCACTCACCAATGTGCGCGAAGCCATTTTCAACGCCATTCCAAAAACGCTCAAGATTGCGGTTTCCGTGGGCATCGGCCTATTTATCTGTTTCATCGGCCTGCAGAACGCAAAAATCGTCGTGGACTCCCCAACGCTGGTGGGGCTGTTCCGCTTCAAGTCTGCCCTTGCTGACGGCACATTTTCTTCTGCCGGCATGTCGGCACTGCTTGCCCTGATTGGCACGTTGATAACCGCCTACCTCGTCATCAAAAAAGTCAAGGGCAACATTCTGCTCGGCATCCTTGCCACCTGGGTGCTGGGCATCATCTGCCAGCTCGCTGGCCTCTACGTGCCCAACCCAGACAAGGGATTTTTCAGCGTCATTCCGTCGGCGCTGGTTTCCATGCCCGCTTCCGTCATGCCGACGCTGCTCAAGATGGATTTCTCGGCGCCGCTGCTGGACTTCATTGTCATCGTTTTCGCCTTCCTGTTTGTGGATATTTTTGACACGCTCGGCACGCTGATTGGCTGCGCGTCCAAAGCCGATATGCTGGACAAGGACGGAAAACTGCCGAAAATCCGTGGCGCCCTGCTTGCGGACTCCATTGGCACCACTGCTGGCGCCTGCCTTGGCACCTCCACCATCACCACCTTTGTGGAATCATCCTCCGGCATTTCGGAAGGTGGCCGCACCGGGCTGACCTCAATTGTTGCCGGCGCGCTGTTTTTGCTGGCGCTTTTCCTCTCGCCGCTCTTTCTCACCATTCCCGCCTTTGCCACGGCGCCGGCGCTGATTGTGGTCGGCTTTTTCATGATGCAGCAGGTCGCCAAGATTGACTGGAACGATGTGCTCGTCGCCATTCCCGCCTTCATCTGCATCACGTGCATGGTGTTCATGTATTCCATTTCC
>JAFRYL010000100.1 GCA_017437605.1 Ottowia sp.
CGCACGAGGACTCAATACCCAGAACCAGAAATGAAGACATGGGCGCGATTATCGGCGCGGCGCACAATCGCCACCATGAAGCCCCGCCGTCCCTCTTCACCGCCCCCGCACCAGGTCCGCATCATTGGCGGCCAGTGGCGGCGCACGCCGCTGCCTGTGCCGGACAAGGAAGGGTTGCGCCCCACGCCCGCGCGCGTGCGCGAAACCCTGTTCAACTGGCTCGGGCAGCAGCTTGATGGCTGGCGCGTGCTCGACGCCTTCGCGGGCAGCGGCGCGCTCGGCCTGGAAGCCGCCTCGCGCGGCGCTGCCGAAGTGCTGCTTGTGGAGCGTGACGCAAAACTCGCCGCCAGCCTGCGCGCCACCGCCGCGCGCCTGAAAGCGGACAAGGTGCAGGTGCGTTGCGGCGACGGTGTCGCGGCGCTCGCCGCAGCAGGCGCGCTGGACTTGGCGCTGCTTGACCCGCCCTTTGATGCCGACCTGTTTGATGCGGCGCTCGCCGCCGCTGCCAACGCCGTGCGCGTGGGCGGCTTCATCTATCTGGAAGCGCCGCGCCAGTGGAGCGAAGAATCCCTCGCCGCGCTTGGATTGCGCCTGCACCGCCACGCACGCGCCGGCGAGGTACACGCGCACCTGCTGGTGCGTGAACATGCGGCATAAAAAGGGCATGTGAAGCACATACCCATTTCTAATAAACAGCATCGCCGGCTTGTTATGCCGGCGGTGCTGCAATACTCCTGGAAATTGGCGCGTTTGCCTCACGCAAACTGCGCCGCAAGGTGCGCGCGGTAGGCCGCCAAATCGTCTGCAATGTTCGGGTTTTTAAAAATGTCAAGGAACGCGAATCCCGGCAGCACTTTAAAACCGCAGAAACGGAACGGCGCCGTGATTTCCGCCAGCGCCGAGTCCAGCGAAAGCCCGCGAAACACCGGATTGGCGGGCGCGTCAAACGCCTCGCGCGGCGCATTCCACGTGGAGCACACCAGCACGCGGCGCGGCGCCATCAGCCCGCCCGAGCCGTAGGGCTTGGACGGGTCGCTGCGCGTGCGCCCATCACCGGTGAGAAAGCTGCCGTTGTGCAACCCCACGTTGAACACCTCGTCCACGTATTTTTTCCAAATCCACGGCGCGGAAAACCAGTTGGCAGGCATGTGCACGATGATGGCGTCAGCGGCGAGGAACTTTTTCTCCTCCTCTGCCGCGTCATAGCCGCTGGCGACGTGCGTTTCCGCCACGTTGTCGCCACGGCCTTCAAAAAACTCGCGCGCTGCTGCCTGCGCGCTGGCGTTGAGCTTGCCCTCGGACCATCCGGGGTACGGAAGATGGGTGTTGATGAGCAGGATATTCATGTCGGTGATTGTATGGAGCGCACCGCGCCAGTTCCATAATCTGCCTTTTGTCTGCCCCCTGCCCCCGCCATGAACCGCACCGCCATCTACCCCGGCACCTTTGACCCCATCACCCTCGGCCACGAGGACATCCTGCGCCGCGCCTGCACGCTGTTTGACGAGGTGCTGCTCGCCGTGGCGGTGGCGCACCACAAGAAGACGCTGTTCACGCTCGACGAGCGTCTTGCGATGGCGCAGGAGTGCGCACGCCCGTGGCCGCAGGTGCGCGTGCTGGCATACGACGGGCTGCTGGTGGACTTTGCGCGCCAGCAGCAGGCGCGCGCCATCGTGCGCGGGCTGCGCTCGGAGTCGGACTTTGACTTTGAGGCGCGGCTCGCGGGCATGAATGCGGCGCTTGCGCCCGAGGTGGAAACCGTGTTTTTGAACGCCGCAGGGCGCTGGCAGGCCGTCAGCAGCACGCATGTGCGCGAAATTGCGCTGCTTGGCGGCGATGTGTCGCCCTTTGTGCCCGCGCATGTGTGGCAGCGCATACAGCACAAGCGCGAGGCGCTGCGCACCGCCTGATTGCGCGCACGCGGCTGTCAGAACGCCGCAATGTTTGCCCCATACCCATTTCTGCAAGTCAGAAATACGAAACCTGCGCGTTTGCCAACGCGCACCGCTGCCACAATGGGTGCGAAATTTTTCCGCAACGGCGCTGCGTCCGCGCGCCGCGCCCCAAAAAACAGCACGAACGATGAGCGAGACAACATCCCTCTACGACACCAACCGCAGCAACGCCTGGCTGTTCGGCGGCAACGCGCCCTACGCCGAGGAGATGTACGAGCACTGGCTGGAAAACCCCGCCAGCGTGCCCGCCTCGTGGCGCGCGTGGTTTGAGAGCCTGCAGCTGGCGCCCTCGGGCGGCGCGCACACGCGCGACGTGGCGCACACCCCCATCATTGCCGCCTTTGCTGCGCGCGCCCGCGCCCCGCGCGCACCAGTGCAGATGCTCACGAGCGCACACACGGAAGCCGGGCGCAAGCGCACCGCCGTGCAGCAGCTCATTGCCGCGCACCGCAACCTGGGCGCGCGCTGGGCGCAGCTTGACCCGCTGCAGCGCGCCGCGCGCCCCGATATTCCGGAATTGCAGCCCTCGTTTTATGGACTGTCCGACGCCGACATGGACAAGGTCTTCAACACCAGCAATACCTTTTTCCGGCGCGACGCCATGCCGCTTTCCGAATTGCTGCACGCGCTGCGCGAAACGTACTGCGGCAATATCGGTGCCGAGTTCATGTATATCACCGAGCCAGCGCAAAAACGCTGGTGGCAGGAGCAGCTTGAAGGCACGCGCACCAATCCGCAGCTCAATGTGGAGCAGAAAAAGCGCGTGCTCGAGCGCCTGACTGCCGCCGAGGGGCTGGAGCGCTTTTTGCACACCAAATATGTGGGGCAAAAACGCTTTTCGCTGGAAGGCGGCGAAAGTTTCATCGTGGCGATGGACGCGCTCATTTCCGGCGCCAGCGCCGCTGGAGTGCAGGAAGCGGTGATTGGCATGGCGCACCGTGGGCGGCTGAACGTGCTCGTCAACACGCTTGGAAAATCGCCCGCCATGCTGTTTTCCGAATTTGAACAGAGCGGCGCGCAGGATTTGCCTTCTGGCGACGTGAAATACCACAACGGATTCAGCTCTGATGTGATGACAGCGGGCGGCCCCATTCACCTCTCGCTGGCATTCAACCCGTCGCACCTTGAAATTGTCAATCCCGTGGTGGAAGGCAGCGTACGCGCGCGTCTGGACCGCTATGGCGCTGGCGAAGGCGCCGTATTGCCCATACTCGTGCACGGCGACGCCGCCTTTGCCGGGCAAGGCGTGGTGATGGAAACGCTGGCGCTGGCGCAAACGCGCGGCTACCGCACCGGCGGCACCGTACACATCGTGATTAACAATCAAATTGGCTTTACCACCAGCGACCCGCGCGACGCGCGCTCCTCGCTCTATTGCACCGACGTGGTGAAAATGATTGAAGCGCCTGTGTTGCACGTGAATGGCGACGACCCCGAAGCCGTGGTGTTCGCCACCAAACTTGCGCTGCAGTTCCGCCAGCAATTCGGGCGCGACGCCGTCGTCGATATAGTCTGCTACCGCAAGCTCGGGCACAACGAGCAGGACACGCCCATGATGACGCAGCCGCTGATGTACAAAAAAATTGCGCAGCATCCGGGCACGCGCCAGATTTACGCCGACAAACTCGTGGCGCAGGGCGTGATTGCTGCGGACGAGCCGGAAAATCTAGTCGCCGCCTACCGCGCCGCGATGGAAGCGGGCAAACACACC
>JAFRYL010000013.1 GCA_017437605.1 Ottowia sp.
AAGACGCACCGCATTCTATAAAACAGCCACCGGATTTTTCAAGTTCAGCAGCATCCACTCACTGCCCATCCATCACTGCCCATCCATCACCGCCCACTCCAGCAGGCGGTCGAGGGCGGGGCGGGCGGCGCCGGCGTTGGGGTGGTTGATGAGGCCGATGACGGCGTATTTGCGCCCGCTGTATCCGTAGGCGTAGCCGGCAACGGCGGCCACGTCGCGCAGGGTGCCGGTTTTCATGCTCACGCGCCCAAGTGCTACAGACCCGGGGCTGCGTTTGCCCATGCGTTTGGCGGTGCCGTCCACACCAGCAATCGAGAGCGACTGCTCAAAGTCCTGCGCGTAGCTGCTGCCTGCGGCGTGCGCGAGCAGCGCGGCGAGCGAGGCGGCGCTCACGCGCGCGGTGCGCGAGAGGCCTGAGCCGTTGTCCACCACGGGCGCGGGGTGGGCGCCGAGGCGCTGCTGCCACCAGCTGGCAATCCACTGGCGCGAGGCGGTGAAGCTGCCCTTTCCGCCGCTGTGCGCCGAGAGGGTGAGAAAGAGCTGCTGCGCCATGACGTTGTTGGAAAACTTGTTGATGTCGGCGACGATTTCGCGCAGCGGCAGCGAGTAGCCCGTGACCAGTGGCGTGGGGTTCCGCAGCGGCTCGTAGGGCTGCAGCCAGCGCGCGCGTCCGCCAAGCTGCGCGCCGCTGGCGCGCCACACGCCTTCCATCATGCGCGGGGCGAAGTTGCCCTGGTCGGCGTAGGCGAGGGTGAGTGTTTTTGTGCCGCAACTGACCGGATAGCGCCCGGCAAAGCGCACTTCCTGCGCGCCGTCGGCAAAGCTGGCGCCTAGGCGCGTTGCCCAGTCGCCGCACGCGCCCGCGCCCGCTGGCACGGTGGCGGGCACGTAGACGCCTGCCAGCGGCGGCTCGCTGCGCACGCGCACGCCGCCGTTTCCATCCGGCTCAAACGTCAGCACCAGCGTGGTGAAGTTCATCAGCAGTCCGTCTGGGCCAACGTTGTAGGGGCGCAGCGGGTCGCGGTCAAAGGCGGCGGCGTCGTGCTCGTCCAGATTGAAGATGCTGTGGTCGAGCAGGATGTCGCCCGTGATGCGGCGCACGCCCTTTTCCTGAATGGCGGCGACGAGTTCCGTGAGGCGCTCAATCACCAGCTTGGGGTCGCCGCTGCCGCGCACCAGCAGGTTGCCGTGCAGCGTGCCGTCTTCAATGCGCCCGCTGGCCTCAATGCGCGTGCGCCAGAAGTAGGCTGGCCCCAGCGCGTCCAGCCCGGCCGCCGTGGTCACCAGCTTCATCACCGAGGCCGGATTCATCGGCTCCGTCGCGCGCCACGCCAGCAGCGGCGCGGGCGCGGCGGCATCGCCTGCGGCTGGCAGCGGCACCACCATCATCGCCACGGCGGACGCAGGCACCTGCGCCGCCGCCAGCGCCCGCGTCACCGATGGCGGCAGCGCATTCGCCGTTGCTGGCGGCTGCTGCGCCAGCGCCGCGCCCGCCAGCATTCCGAGCACCAGGCACAAGGCGCGCCGCAGCGCGCAAACACGCACAAACATGGCAATACCCTCAAATATCATTATTCATTGCCGGCCTATCAAGCCGGCGACCGTAGCATACCCGTCTACCACTTCCAGAACTGCGGCGTGAACAGCACCAGCACTGAAAGCAGCTCCAGACGCCCGAGCAGCATGGCGGCGCTGCATATCCAGGTTTGCATCTCGGTGAGCGCGCCGTAGTTGGCCGCCGGCCCCACGGTGCCCAGACCCGGGCCGATGTTGTTCAGGCACGCAAACACTGCCGAGAACGCCGTCACCATGTCCAGCCCGCTGGCAAGCATCACGAGCGACAGCGACAGCAGCACCACACAGTAGATGAGCATGAAGGCCATCACCGCCCACATCACGTCGGCGCTGATGACGGCACGCCCAAACATCACCGGGTACGACACGCGCGGATGGATGATGCGCACCAGCTCGCGCTGCGCCACTTTCACCAGCACCAGCATGCGCGCCATCTTGATGCCACCGCCCGTGGACCCGGCGCACGACACAAAGCTGCCCAGAAACAGCAGCAACACCGGAATCAGCGAGGGCCAGAGCAGAT
>JAFRYL010000101.1 GCA_017437605.1 Ottowia sp.
CGGGCGGCAGCGCCCAGCGCCCCTGCAGCGCACCCAGCGCAAGCCGCGCATCGCCCAGCGTGCCGCTTGCCCACACCTCGTCGCCCGTGCGCGCTCCGTCGCGGCGCAGCGCCTGTGTGGGCGGCACAGTGCCAAGCGCCGTGATGCTGATGGTGAGCACGGGCGCGGCGGTGGTGTCGCCGCCCACGAGCGGGCAGCCATGTTCGCGCGCGCAGGCAAGCAGGCCGTCCGCAAAGGCGCGCATCCACGCATCGTTGTGCGCCAGTTCGGGCGGCAGCGCGAGCGCGAGGGTGAAGGCCAGCGGCGCAGCGCCGCAGGCGGCCAAATCACTCAAATTCACCGCCAGCGCCTTGTGGCCCAGCGCATCGGGCGGCACGTCGGCAAAGAAATGCATGCCCTGCACCAGCGTATCGCTGGTGACGGCAAGCTGCTGCCCGGGCGCGGGCGCGAGCAGCGCGCAGTCGTCGCCAATGCCGAGCGCCACGGCGCTGCCCGTTTCTGCGCCGCCGAAGTAGTGCGTGATGAAGTCAAATTCGGTCATTGCTCAAAAAGTGCTGCCCAGTCGCCGTCGTCAAAGTGCCAGCGCATGTCGGGCTGCTGGGTGAGGGTGTGGATTTCGCGCAGGAATTGGGCGCGGGGGATTTCGCTGCCGCCCATGAAGGCCAGATGCGCGGTGTTTTGCTGGCAGTCAATGAGCGGTGCGCCCTGCGTGCGGCAAAGGGCGACGAGGGCGGCGAGCGCGATGCGTGAGCCGTCGGTGACGTGCGTGAACATGGATTCACCAAAGACGGCGCGGCCAAGGGCGACGCAGTAGAGGCCAGCGACGAGCTGCCCGCCTTGCCACACCTCCACGCTGTGCGCGCTGCCCGCGCGGTGCAGGGCGCCGTAGGCGCGGCGCATGTCGGCGCCTATCCAGGTGCCGCGCTGCCCGGGGCGGGGAATGCGGGCGCATTCGTGCATGACGGCGTCAAAGGCGGTATCGACGCGCACTTCATGCCCCTCGGTGGCGCGCAGGCGCGCGATGGCGCGGCGCAGGCTGCGGTGCAGGCGGAAGTTCCCTGGGCGCAGCACCATGCGCGGGTCAGTGCTCCACCACATGATGTGTTCGCCCGCGCTCTGGTCGTACCAGGGGAAGATGCCGCCGGCATACGCGGCGCGCAGCGTCGCCACGTCCAGCGCGCCGCCAACGGCAAGCAGCCCGGGCGCGGGCGAGCCGGGGGGCAAGGCGCGCTCTGCGGGCGGGAAGGGGTCGCCCGCGCGCAGTGCGGGGAGCACGTAGCGCGTCATGCGATGTCGGCCTCAAGCAGCATGAATTGCCCGCTGCGGCGGCAGGCGAAGTAGTGGCGCAGGGCGGTGCGCACGGTTTCAAAGGCGAGGGCGTCCCACGGGATTTCCTCCTCGGCAAACAGCCGCGCCTGCTGCGTTTCGGGGCCGGGGGCGAAGTGCTCGCTGGTGAGGCGCGCGAGGTGGAAGCTGTGAATCTGGCTGATGCGCGGCACGCTGAGCAGGGCGATGCAGTCGCCGAGCGCAAACTGCGCGCCGGCTTCTTCCAGCGTTTCGCGCGCGGCGGCCTCGCGCAGGGTTTCGCCGCACTCCATGAAGCCGCCGGGCAGCGTCCAGTAGCCAAGGCGCGGCTCGATGGCGCGCAGGCAGAGCAGCACGCACCCGTCATCAGTGCAGGGCAGGGTGCAGGCCACGGGCAGCGGGTTGCGGTAGTGGACGAGGCCGCAGCGCGTGCACACGGCGCGCTCGCGCGTGTCGTCAGGCGGCACGCACTGGCGCGTGGGGGCGCCGCAGCGGTAACAGTAGTGAATTGGCTCGTTTGGCTTCATGGTGTGGCAGTGTAGGCGCGGCGCGCGAGGGCTACACTTGCCGACTGTTTTTTTTCGCCTTGGGCGGCGCGGCTGCCCGGGGCACAAGCCGAGGAATATCGCCATGAACCATGAAAATGCGCCGTTTGAAATCCACGTGCATGGCGACGTGAAGATTCGCCCCGAAGTGGGGCTGGAAGCGCTGCAGGAGGCGCTGCGCCCGCTGTGGCAATACGCGGGCGCGGCGACGCTCGCGGACGGGGCAGAGAGCCTGTATGAGGAGGAGCCGGGCTTGCGCTTTGACGCCATCAACCGCCTGCTGCAAATGTGCTGGACGGTGCGCGGCGATGAGGACTTCCGCGCGCAGCTCGATGACCTGTGCATGAACCTCAACGAGATTTCCGCCGAGGGCGCGCCGATTGAAGTGACGTTCTACGACACGACGTTTGATGACGACGATGACGACGACGACCTGGAGGAGCGCGAGGCGCGCGATGACTTTGTGCTGCTGTTCGTGGGGCCGACGCCGGGCGCCATCATGCGCGTGCAGCGCGACGTGCTGGTGGAAGACGTGATGGCGGTGATGGCGCGGCACTTTGAGGAGGCCGAGCTTGGCGGCGTGGTGGCGGCCATTGACCAGCTCTTTGAAGGGCGGCGCGCGGCGCTGGCGCATTCGCTGGACATGAGCCGCCCGCAGCGCGGCACAGGCGGACGGCACGCGCCGCGCCGGTCGCACTGAGGCGCACGCCGTTTTTCAGCACAAACGGGCAAGAAGGGTATTCCTTTCTTGCCCGCTTTGTTTGCTGGCGATGAAGTGTATTGAACAGCGGTATTTGCATACTCAACGCTTCAAAATTCGGTTGCCGGCAACATAAGCTGGCGATGATGTTTGAATCTGCTTGGTATATGCCGCTTACGGCGCAAGGCCAAGGGTGCGCGTGGCGTCCAGCAGGACGCGCGCAAATTGCTCGTAGCCGGCATCGTTGGCGTGGATGCGGTCGGAGCGCAGCTTTTCATCAGAAAGGATGTCGGACCAGGCGTTTTCCAGCAGCGGCACGCGCAGTTCCCCCGCCAGCTCCGCAAACATGGGGTGGTCGCTCACGCGCCCGAGCGCGGCGGCGATGGAGGGCTGCGGCTCGGCGACGAGCAGCACCTGTGCGCCGGCGCTTTGGCTCTGCTGCACGATGGCGCGGATGTTGTCGCGCGTGGCGGTGCCGCTTTGCTGGTGCAGAAAGTCGTTGCCGCCGATGCTGACGATGACGAGCTGCGGGCGGTGCTCACGCAGCAGCGCGGGCAGGCGCGCGAGCGCCATGTCGCTGGTGTCGCCGGAGACGCCGCCGTTGACCACGCGCCAGCCGCTGAGCCGCTCAAACACGGCAGGCCAGGCGTGCGCGGGCGAGGAGGTGCCCACGCCCTGCGTGAGCGAGTCGCCAAGGGCGAGCACGACGGAGCCGGCGGGAATGCTGTGCCCCTTGGTTTTTCGCCCACAGGCGGGCAGCAGGGTGGCAGCGATGGCCGCCAGCAACAGGCGGCGACGGGTGGGGAGATGCGCGTTGTTCATGCGCCGGATGTTACAGGCGCAGGCCGCGCCAGCAGCGCCAGCAGCGCGCCGGCGCCGCCGGCAGCGGGGTTGGCTTGCACGAAGGCGCGC
>JAFRYL010000102.1 GCA_017437605.1 Ottowia sp.
ATGTGCAGGCGCTTGAACAGGCCGTTGCGCAGGTGCCCGGCGGCGTGGTTGAGGGCGTCTTGCGCCTGCTGCGCGTCGCCCCCAAGCTGGCTGAAATAGACCTTGGCGTGGGCGTAGTCGGGCGTGATGTCCACGCCGCCGATGGTGACCAGCCCGACGCGCGGGTCTTTCAGCTCGCGCGCAATGAGTTCGGCCAAATCGCGCTGGATTTGGTCGGCGATGCGAAAGCTGCGGTTGGGAATGCTGCTGCGCCTGCGCATGGTGTGCTCCGCTTACAGGGTGCGCGCCACTTCCTTGATTTCAAAGAATTCGAGCTGGTCGCCTTCCTTGATGTCGCTGTAGCCCTTGAGCTTGATGCCGCACTCAAAGCCTTCCTTGACTTCGCGCACGTCGTCTTTCAGGCGGCGCAGCGATTCAATTTCGCCGCTGTAGATGACGATGTTGTCGCGCAGCAGGCGGAAGTGCGAATCGCGCCGCACCGTGCCGCTGGTGATGTAGGAGCCAGCCACAGTGCCAATCTTGGACGCCACAAAGACCTGGCGGATTTCCGCCATGCCGATGATTTCCTCTTTCTGCTCGGGCGCGAGCATGCCGCTCATGGCCGCTTTCAGCTCGTCCACCACGTCGTAGATGATGTTGTAGTAGCGGATTTCGATGCCGCCGGTTTCGGCCAGCTTGCGCGCCTGCGCATCCGCGCGGGTGTTGAAGCCAAGGATGATGGCCTTGGACGCGATGGCGAGGTTCACGTCGCTTTCGCTGATGCCGCCCACGCCGCTGTAGACAAGCTGCACCTTCACTTCGTCGGTGCTCAGTTTCAGCAGCGCAGCGCCCAGCGCCTCCTGCGAGCCTTGCACGTCGGCTTTCAGAATGATGGGCAGGTGCTTGACTTCGCCCGCCGTCATGTCGCTGAACACGTTTTCCAGCTTCGCCGCCTGCTGGCGCGCCAGCTTGGTGTTGCGGAACTTGCCCGCGCGATAGGTGGCGATTTCGCGCGCGCGGCGCTCGTCGGCGAGCACCATGAATTCGTCGCCCGCCTGCGGCACGTCGCCCAGCCCCTGGATTTCCACCGGGATGGAGGGACCGGCTTCCTTGGTGGTGCGGCCGTTTTCGTCCAGCATGGCGCGCACGCGCCCGGAGGTTTGCCCCGCCAGCACCACGTCGCCCACCTTGAGCGTGCCGGACTGCACCAGCACGGTGGCCACGGGGCCGCGCCCCTTGTCCAGACGCGCTTCAATCACCAGCCCCTTGGCGGCGGCCTCCACGGGCGCCTTGAGTTCCAGTATTTCGGCTTGCAGCAGCACGTTTTCCAGCAGCTCATCCACGCCCATGCCGGTTTTGCTGGAGATGGCGATGAAGGGCGAATCGCCGCCGTAGTCCTCGGGCACCACGCCCTCGTTGACCAGCTCGCCGCGCACGCGCTCGACGTTGGCTTCGGGCTTGTCGGCCTTGGTGATGGCGACGACGATGGGCACCTCGGCAGCGCGCGCATGGTGGATGGCTTCGCGCGTTTGCGGCATGACGCCGTCGTCGGCCGCCACCACGAGGATGACGATGTCTGTGGCCTGCGCGCCGCGTGCGCGCATGGCGGTAAAGGCTTCGTGGCCGGGAGTGTCCAGGAAAGAAATCACGCCGCGCGGCGTTTCCACGTGATACGCGCCGATGTGCTGCGTGATGCCGCCCGCTTCACCTGCAGCCACCTTGCTGCGGCGGATGTAGTCGAGCAGCGAGGTTTTGCCGTGGTCCACGTGCCCCATGACGGTGACGACGGGCGGGCGCGGCAGCGCCTCGGCAGACTGCGCCTGCACTTCCTCGTCGGTGAAGGCTTCGGGGTCGTCAAGCGCGGCGACCAGCGCCTTGTGCCCCATTTCCTCCACCACAATCATGGCGGTGTCCTGGTCAAGCGACTGGTTGATGGTGACCATCTGCCCCATCTTCATCAGCGCCTTGATGACTTCGGAAGCCTTCACCGCCATCTTGTGCGCCAGTTCAGCCACAGTGATGGTTTCGGGCACATGCACTTCCAGCACGCGGTGCTCGGCGGGCGCGGGGGCGCCGCGCGGCGCGTCACGACGCCCGCGCTCGGCCACATTGCCAGCTGCGCCGCATTTGCCACCC
>JAFRYL010000103.1 GCA_017437605.1 Ottowia sp.
CATGACGCTCACAAAAAAAGACGGCAAAACCACCATGAGCGACTGCGGCTATTCGCTTTTCTGGGTATCGCGCCCCGCCACTTCAAAACAAAAAAACTTCCGCATCTATCCCGCCAGCTGGCCAACCGACGAAATGAACGACGCCGAACGCAGCCTGCGCGAACGCTACCTTGCCTCCACACGCGAACTTCTGGAAAAACACAATCAAGGCATCAAGGAAACACTGGCGCACACACCCGACACAGCTGCATCGCCGCAAACATGATAGGTATATCATGCTCGCCGGCAACTTATGCCGGCAACCAAGAAGTAAATAAAACAGTATACTGAATTTCCGCCCCATGCAGCGCCGCCGTTTCCTCGCCCTGCCCGCCCTCGCCCTGCTTGCGCCCTGCCTGCCCGCCACCGCCGCCGCAGAGCGCGCTGCCGCCGCCCCGCCTGCCATGGAACTCGCCGGCGCCTGGCGCAGCGGATTGAAACTGTCCGAATGGTGGGTGAGCGAAAAATACGACGGCATCCGCGCCTGGTGGGACGGGCAACACCTGCGCACACGCGGCGGCCTGCGCATTGCCACCCCCGACTGGTTCACCCACGCCTGGCCGCGCGTGCCGCTGGACGGCGAACTCTGGGCCGGGCGCGGCGGCTTCGCGCGCGTGCAATCCACCGTCCTGCGCCAGCAGCCCGACGACGAAGCGTGGCGCGCCATCCGCTACATGGCTTTTGACATGCCCGAGCACGGCGGCAACTTTGACGCGCGCCTGCAGGCGCTGCGCGCCAGCCTGGACAAAAGCCCCAGCGACACCCTGCAGCTCGCCGAACAGCGCCGCGTCGCCAACGAAAAAGAACTCAAAAAACTGCTCGCCAGCACCACCAAAGCTGGCGGCGAGGGTCTCGTGCTGCACCACGGCAGCGCCCCCTACCAAGAGGGGCGCAGCGCCAACCTGCTCAAACTCAAAAACCATGAAGACGCCGAAGCGCGCGTCGTCGCCCACATCAAGGGCAAAGGGCGCAACGCCAAGCGCCTTGGCGCCCTGCTCGTGGAAACGCCCGAAGGCAAACGTTTCCGCCTCGGCACGGGCTTTACCGACGCGCAGCGCCGCAAGCCGCCGCCCGTTGGCTCTTGGGTCACCTACCGCTACCGAGGCCGCCACGCCAGCGGCCTGCCGCGCTTCGCCAGCTTCCTGCGCGCCGTGCCTGATGCGCCGGGGGCGCTTTGAAGCAGTGCAGCCATCACATACTCAACAATAAAACACTTCATCGCCGGCTTGTTATGCCGGTAAACAAGTGCAAGAACAATGGGTATCTTTGAAACAACATATACCTATAAAAAATACACTTCATCGCCAGCTTATGTTGCCAGCGACCGAGTTATACCCAATCACTCACCACTCGCTGTTATCTCCGCCAGCAACGCCTCCGCCTGCTGCAGCACGGTTTGCACGGCGGCGGCCTGCAGGTCGGGCGGGTAGCCGTATTTGCGCAAGATGCGCTTGACGAGGGCGCGCATCTTGGCGCGCGCCTGCTCGCGCTTCCACCAGTCCACGGTGACGTTCTCGCGCAGGCTGGTGAGCAGCTCGTGGGCAATCACGCGCAACTGCTTGTCGCCCATCGCCTGCACAGCGCTTTCGTTTTCGGCCAGCGCATCGTAGAAAGCGACTTCCTCATCAGTCAGCCCCTGCTCCTCCCCGCGCTGGCGGGCGGCGCGGATGTCGCGTGCCAGTTTGATGAGTTCCTCAATAACTTCGGCGGCGGTAATCGCATTGGCGTGGTAGCGCGCAATGGCGCCCTCCAGCCGCTCGGAGAATTTGCGCCCCTCCACCACATTGGCTTTGCTGCGTGAGCGGATGCTGTCGCCCAGCAGCTTGCGCAGCGCCTCCAGCGCCAGATTCTTTTTCTTGAACTGCTGCACCTCGGCGAGAAACTCCTCCGAGAGGATGGAAATATCGGGCGACTGGATGCCAGCGGCTTTGAGAATGTCCACAATTTCCGTGGAAACGACGGCGCGGCTGACGATTTGCGCAATGGCCAGCTCGCGCTCGCGCGGCTCCATGCCGGTGCGCGCACTGCTTTTGACCAGCGCGGCGCGAATCGCCTGAAAAAAGCCCACTTCCTCGCGCAGCGCGCGCGCCGCATCGCTGGCCGCCGCCAGCGCAAACGCTTTTGAAAGCGCCAGCACCGCATCGGCAAAGCGGCGGTGCACCTTTTTCTTGCCCTCTTCGCTTTGCTCCTGCGCCGCCCACTGCTGCTGGCGCCCCAGAATCCACTCCACGGCGCCAGCCATGACCGCCAGCCGCTGCGCTGGCTCACCGTGCAGCGCAGCGGCGTAGTCAAAGCCGTGGAACATGCCGCGCACGATTTCATATTTTTCCTGCAGCAGGGCGACGGCCTGCGCCTCGTCAATGCCGGTGTTGTCCCGGTCGCTTTTTGAATACTGCGCCAGCGCCGCCTTCAGGTTGTGCGCAATGCCGATGTAGTCCACCACCAGCCCGGCGGGTTTGTCGCGGAACACGCGGTTCACGCGCGCAATCGCCTGCATCAGCCCGTGCCCGCGCATGGGTTTGTCCACATACATGGTGTGCATGCAGGGCGCGTCAAAACCCGTCAGCCACATATCGCGCACAAGCACCAGGCGCAGCGGGTCGGCCGCATCGCGCGCACGGCGCGCGAGCTGGTCGCGCCGCGCCTTGCCGCCAATGTGCTGCTGCCACTCCTGCGGGTCGCTGGCAGAACCCGTCATCACGATTTTGATGGCGCCCGTGGCGTCGTCGTCGCTGTGCCAGTCGGGGCGCAGCTTGATGATTTCCTCGTACAGCGCCACGCAAATGCGCCGACTCATGCACACCACCATGCCCTTGCCTTCCAGCGCGGCGGTGCGGCGCTCAAAATGCTCCACCAGGTCGCGCGCCACCAGCGCCAGCCTCCGGCTGCTGCCGACCAGCGCCTCAACAGTGGCCCATTTCTTTTGCAGGCGGTCGCGCTCGGCCTCAGTCTCGTCGCCGGTCAGCTCGTCCATCTCGGCGTCAATGTTCGGCTTTTCGTTTTCATCCAGCGCAATGCGCGCCAGCCGCGATTCATAGTAAATCGGCACCGTCGCGCCGTCTTCCACCGCGCGGCTGATGTCGTAAATATCAATATAGTTGCCAAACACCGCTGGCGTATTCACATCGTCGGCCTCAATCGGCGTGCCCGTAAAACCGATAAAGGAGGCATTCGGCAGCGCATCGCGCATATATTTTGCAAAGCCGTAGGAAATGCCGCCGCTCTTTGCATCCACCCGGGCGTGAAAACCATACTGGCTGCGGTGCGCCTCGTCCGCAATCACCACCACATTGCGCCGCTGCGTCAGCGCCCCGCCGCCCTCGCCAAACTTCTGCAGCGTCGTGAAAATCACCCCGCCCGAAGCGCGGCTGCCCAGCAGCTGCTGCAGCTCCTCGCGGCTGCCCGCCTGCAGCGGCGTCTGGCGAATCAAATCGCGGCACATGGAAAAGGTGCCAAAAAGCTGCTCGTCCAAATCATTGCGGTCGGTAATCACCACCAGCGTCGGGTTTTCCAGCGCCGGGTGCCGCACAAGCTGCCCCGCATAAAACGCCATCAGCAGGCTCTTGCCCGAACCCTGCGTGTGCCAAATCACCCCCGCGCGCCGGTCGCCCTTTTTCTGCGTCCGCACACTCGGCAGACCGTACGGCGCTGGCTCCTCCGCCACGCCCTGCACCGGCGCACACGCGCGAATGGTGGACTCCACCGCGCGCCGCACCGCGTGAAACTGGTGATAGCCTGCAATGATTTTCACCAGCGCCCCGCCCGCGCGGCCAAACACCGTGAAATCGCGCAGCAGCGACAACAACCGCCCCCGCTCAAACACCCCCTCCAGCAGCGTCGGCAACTCCGGCTGGCCCTTGGGCAAAACGTCGCCGCCATCCGTCGTGCGCCACGGCGTGAAACGCTCAAAATCCGCCGAAAGCGACCCCACCCGCGCTGCAATCCCGTCCGACGCCACCAGCAGCGCATTCGTACGAAACAGCGCCGGAACCTCGCCCTTGTACGTCTGCAGCTGATCGAATGCGCTTCGCACACTCGCCTGCGCGCTGCCCGGCGCCTTCAGCTCCACCACCGCCAGCGGCAACCCATTGACAAACAGCACCACATCCGGGCGCCGACGCTGCCGCCCGCCCACCACCACAAACTGGTTCACCGCCAGCCAGTCATTGCGCGCGGCATCGTCAAAATCAATCAACTGCACCCGCCCCGCGCGCAGCATGCCATCGTCCGCGTGAAACTCCACCTCCACCCCATCCACCAGCAGGCGGTGAATGCGGCGGTTTTCCTCCAGCAGCGTCGGCAACTCCTGCTGCAACACGCGCTGCACAGCGTCCTGCCGCGCCTCGGGCGGCACATGCGGATTCAGCCGCTCCACCGCCGCCGCAAAGCGCCCGCGCAACACCGCCTCTGCATAACTCCCCCGCTCCGGCTGCAGCCCCTCGGGGGCAACATCCTCCCCCCGCGCCAGTTGCCAGCCAAGCGCCTGCAGCTGCTCCAGCAGCATCTGCTCAACCCCTGCTTCGGAAAGAAATGCCATCGCCGCCCTCCTTTGAGCAGTCAATCAAAATCACGCCAGCAACGCCTCCACACCTTCCCTGAAAACACGGAAACTGTGCGAATTGTTGTTCTGAATATCCATGCAGGCGGCAATGCGTTGTGCAGCCTTAATCTTCGGATAACTGCTCTTGTACACTCCATGCTTTTTCAGAAAGCGATGCAGCTTTTCCCAGGAGCCACCATTATCAGGCACGCGGAAAATACCTTTTTTCCCGTCAATTGCCGGCAAGCTGCCAAAAGCCCGGCGCAGCGCCAGCGGGTCGCCAATAAACCAGGACTCCAGTTCCTCAACCACCACCCGGTTGACCACAAAAAACCTGCCCTTCTCATCGGGCGCCGTCTTGGTGGCGAGCAGGGCTTGCCGTGCAGCCTCTTCCAGCCGGTGCTTGAGCGCCAGACAATCATCATCATCCCTGTCCACCAGCACCACCACGCGCAAATCTTCACCTTCACTGATGCGCTGGCAATACCCCGCAAGGCGCTCCGACAACTTGTCGAGCAATTTATATTTGCTCCCAAAGTTGACAAGTTTCCAGCGGGCGCGCTGACCAATCATTTTTGGCAGCAAATGACGCAGCGCCTCTTCAGCCGACTCCTCCTCCAGCAGAAAGTCTATCTGCATCACCCAATATCCTCCCCGGGATAGCCTGCGTCAAAATGCCCCTCCATCCACAGCTCGCCAAGCGTGGCGCCCTGCTGCAAAAATGCTGCAATACCGGGCATTTCCTCAACACGGCGCGCCCGTGTGTAGCCATCAGCAGCGCGATAGAGCACACGCACCTCCCTTGGTGTGAGCGGATTAATAAAAAATGGCGAGTGCGTCGTCACAATCAACTGCGCGCGGTCTGCCGCCTGCTGGCACTCCTCCGCCAGCTTCGGCAGCAAGCGCGGATGCAGAAAATTCTCCGGCTCCTCAATGCCGACAAGCTGCGGCGGCTGCGGGTCATAGAGCAGCGTCAGATACGCCAGCATCTTGAGCGTGCCATCAGAAGCAAAACGCGAAAGCACCGGGGTAGAAAACGGCGCATCCTTCACCAGCAGCAGCAAGCGGCTGTCCGGCAGCACCTCGGCAGCGACCCTTTCAATGCGGGGCACGCGCTGGCGCAGCGTCTCAAATATCTCCTTGAGCCTGTCCGGGTGCTGCTCGCTCAAATACTGGATAACGTTGGGAAGATTGCTCCCCGTGGGAGAAAGGCGCTCCTCCGCGCCCGCCTCCGGATTGCCCCTGGCCGCGTCCGCCGACAGATAGGAAAGGTGCCAGCCGGTGATGAAATCGCGCAACGCAATCACGCGGGGATTCTCCGCCAGCGTGCCAAGCGTGCTGACCGCCAGCACATCCGGGCCAGAAAGCGGTTTTGCAATGCGCCTGTCCTTGGCCTCCGGCGCTTCCCCCGTCACCACCCTTCCCTTGCCATATTCATAATCAACAAAATGAAATGGCGCCGCAGGATGGCCGCGCTTCCAGCGCAAAAACTCGCGCGCCACCACCGGCCCCCGAGGAGCCTCCTCAATCTCAAGGTGGTACGTCATCAGCGGCTTTTTGGGCGCCTCGCGGTACTGGATTTCAATGACGATGGAGCCAGTCTGGTCGCGGCTGCGCAATTCCTTGAAGCGCCCCCGGCGCTCCCACGCCTTGCGCAACCCGTCCGAGAAGCACTCGGACAAGAAGGCGAACACATCGAACACCGTAGACTTGCCGCTGCCATTCGGCCCGAGCAGCACCGTGAGCGGCGCCATCTGCTCCAGCGTAATGTCCTTGAGCGCCCGATAGTTCTTGACACGCAGCGCCTCGACGCGGGGCGGGAGATGATTCTGACTCATTGGAACGCCTCCAGAAAAATTGCGGCCTCTTGGATTGGCAGCTTACCAGACACAGGCTGCGCCTGCTCAACCTCTGCTTCGGAAAGAAATGTCATCAGTTTTCCTCCTCCGTGCTTGGCTCCACAGCGTCTTTTGCGACACTTGCATAATGTAATTTTGTGAGTTCGGAAGTAAGAAAATCGTCCATCAAAATTTTGATGAACAAATCCTTGGATACTTTGGTATCAAGAATAATCTTATTGTTTTCAGCATTAAATTGAAAACGATGCTTGGCAAGCAGGGGAAACGTCTTACAGAACTGAACGATGCTCGCGCCTGATATGCCCGCCTTAAGGACAGGAGACGCTTTTGCAATCTTGGTAAGGCGTCGAGCATATTTCACGTCATCGACAAGCTCTCGCAAGACATCTGGATTAATCAACAAATCTGCCGAAACGATGGCGTCAATACCGAGTGCTGCCTCCCTTTTAATGACATCGTGAAACCCAAAGTTACGCTCTAACGCTTCAAGTTTCAGAACCAGCAGTTCCCCACTAATCCTCATCATCTGGAAGTCGGCGCTGACGCGCAAAAATTCTTCTTCCACTCGTTCAAGGCGACTTTTATGCTTTCGCAGAAAAAAACTTGCGCGGGAAAAGATGTTGATGTGAGCCATGGTTTTATATAAAACCAGCTGCCTATCATTATTACCAATTTCAATGAGAAGTGCCTTGATAGAGGAAAGACTAACTTCTTTCAGATTCAGAACAGGCAAATCGTCTTGAGTAACTACGGTCTCGAGTGAGGTTAGCTCCTCTGGAATCGGGAGGTCATAAACATAGATGGCATTGGCGCGCTCATCTGCGCTGGACAAAGCAAGTAAAGAAATGTCTTCTTTGCGGAGAATCTCATCACGTATACTTTGTATAAACAAATCTTTAAGCCCAGCCTGGGCATCAACTTCAATGTCCAGCTTGAAAGGGGTGGATTTTTCTGCATCCTTTATCAGCGCATACACACACACGCCAATATTAGCTTGATTGTCGCAGTAAGTCTGCAAAACATTTTTGAGCTCCTGGGCGTTCATTTCACACTCCTGACGTAGTAAATTCTTTCATCCAGTTTTATGTAGGAAAATTTTTGACCTTGCTTCAAGTGTTCTCGGCAAATCAATGTTATGCCTTCCCGCCCGCCATTCTTGAAGTGGCCGTTGGCACGGTATATGCGAAATCCGAGCAGCGCCAAGGATGGATTAGCATAAAACAAATCCGTCTTGATATATATGGCGCCCATTACCACAAGCAGAAGCGCCAGTACAATCATCTGTCGGTCATTGGCAAAATCAAAACCAATGAGCGGCATCACATAGGTGAAAAGAAATGTCAAGTGTTCGCAGTTGATATTTTCTAATTCCTTTATTTCAAAAGGAAGATCGTTGGCACCTTTCAAATCGAAGTCAAAGCTGATATACACAAACCAGCAGTAACACATAAAAAGCATAGAAATTAAAGGCAGGAGATTGCTTACCACTAAATTTTTCCAGAGCTCGCCATCATTAAAAGAAAAGTTTGCTGGAAACTTCACTGTCATAACAAAAATAAAAACAAACAGCAGCCCCAAAGACAGGATGTAAAGGTCAATCTTCCGGCGCACGCTCGTCATAGTGGCACCTCCTCCAAAATGTGCTCCACATCTGGCACGCGCAGCGCCCCGCTCAAAAGCTGCGGCAGCAGGGTGTCGCGCAGGGCGGTGAGGGTGTGTGACTCGAGTTGACAGATTTCTATTTGTGAATCCCAAACACCCGCCAACTTTCCGTACTCCGCTATTGCCTCCGGAGACGGCTTGACATGCGTTATCGCTCCAAAATCTTTTTTATTGATTGAGCCAAAAACCGTGCCTTCAGCATTATATTGACTCAATTTATCCGCTATGGCATTCATAAAGTGGTATGTATAAGACAAGTTCCCTGTCTTGTGGCGCACCGCTGCCACGCCCCGCCCGATGGCGCAATCTTCTGCCGCCATGTTTATATCACCAACAGGGGCGCGAACGCTGACAAGCGTATCCCCTGCTTTTGCCAGTCGCGTTGGCGCAGTGCAATATACCCGCTTTTTGGGAAACCGAAATGAAAAATCAGCACGACCTTGGTAAAACGGCAGTCCTTCTCCGGCTTCGTTATATGTGCTTCCCGGAGGGGATTGCCCCATCGTGACATCAAATTCGTCTTTGAGCATAGCGACTTCCCACCCTTGCGGCACTTCGCCGTGTTCTGTTTCCACCAGACGGTCGGGGAAGAGGTCCCAGAGGTGTGCGGGCAGGCCGGGGAGTGTCTGGCCGCGCTGCCAGCGTCCGCTCATCTTGGCGCGCACTGGCTCAAAGTCCACAAACCACGCCTTGAACAAGGCGCGCGCCATTTCCTGCAAGGTTTCGCTCTGCCGCCGGTTGAGTTCTATCTTGTCGTCCAGTGTGCCGAGAATGTGGGCAATGGCGCGTTGTTCGGAAACCGAAGGCAGAGCAACCTCTATTTTGCGAAGCTCCCTTTGTTTGATGCCTATGACTGTCGTTCCAGAACTGCGGCTCAAAAGTTTTTCCTGCATTTCCTGCGACTGCATCAAATAAAGCAAGTATCCGCTATCAAGCACACCCTGCTTGCCCCGAAGTGTGACGATGCGTTGAGCCAGTGCAACGGGCAAAAACTTGATTTGTGCTACTTCGCCAAGCGGCGCTTCTGTTGTCAGCACAACATCACCAATTTCAGGGTATCCCCGCTTCATCCAAGTTTCATAGTCTTCCTCTGGAATAAACTCATCAAGTTTCCCTATATGACCTGACTTGACAACTTTCGCGGTGATAAGCGGGATTCCAAAATCTGTTTTACGTGGCGTCTTCCCACGATAATCTATCAAGGCATCAAGGCAATCTTCCAGTTTACATATACGTTCCCAAGCCATTCTGCATACCCCATCATTCAATACATCATTGCCAGCTTATGTTGCTGGCGACCAGATGATACCCGTTGATTTCCCCCTCTCCCTGCACCCTCTCCCCCTGTCCGCGCTGCGCGCGGCGGGGGCGAGGGGAATTGTTTTTGCGGACGCCCACAAGGGACGCCCCTACAAGCTGACAATACACCTTATACCCAATCGTTCAACACATCATTGCCGGCTTATGTTGCCGGCGACCATATGATACCCACGCAAACAGCGTTGCATGAAGGCGGCTCCTGCGGCTACAGTTTGAACTATTAAGTGTTTCTTCATAGTTGCCTCCGGCAGCGCCTCTTGGTGATGCCACGGCAATCGTGCAAGCACCGCTTGCACAAAGTCGGCTTCCGCCCAGCCTTCCGGCGGCACAAGCAATGATGGGGCGGTTGCGTTCATCACAGTGGCTTTCCCCTTCCTTGTTTAACGCAGCGTTTATTATGGATTGCGCCAGGAGCCATGTTTAACGCAGCGTTTAGTAGCCGAGCGCGTGCAGGTTGGCTTCTATGGCGGCATCGAGCCGCGCGGCTTCCTGCCGCTGCTGGCGCCACTGGGCGGTGAGGCGCTGCATTTTTTCGGCGAAGGGTTCGCCGTCGCCCTCTTGCTGGGCGGCGCCGACGTAGCGCCCGGGGGTGAGGATGTGGCCGTTTTTGCGGATTTCTTCTTTGCTGGCGCTTTTGCAGAAGCCGGGAATGTCGGCGTAGTCGCCTGCGCCTTCTTCGCCGCGCCAGGCGTGGTAGGTGCGGGCGATGCGCTGGATGTCGTCTTCGCTGAGTTCGCGGCGGGTGCGTTCGACGAGTTGTCCCATGCTGCGTGCGTCAATGAAGAGGACTTGTCCGCTGCGGCCTGCGGGTTTGAGGCGCGCGAGAAACCAGAGGCAGGCGGGGATTTGTGTGGAGTAGAAGAGTTGCCCGGGGAGGGCGACCATGCAGTCGATGGCGTCGGCTTCAACCATGAGGGCGCGTATGTCGCCTTCGCCCGATTGGGTGCTGCTCATGGAGCCGTTGGCGAGGACGACGCCAGCCGCGCCGGTGGGCGCGAGGTGGTGCCAGATGTGCTGCAGCCAGGCAAAGTTGGCGTTGCCTGCGGGCGGGGTGCCGAAGCGCCAGCGCACGTCGTCCACGAGG
>JAFRYL010000104.1 GCA_017437605.1 Ottowia sp.
CGCGGTGCACGGCTGGGGCGCGGTGGCGGCGGCGCTGCTCGCGCTGCTGGCGGCGCTGGCCTACATGACGCGGCTCGTGCAGCGGCGTTTGCAAGGCTTCACGGGCGACACGCTCGGCGCGCTGCAACAGGTGGGCGAGCTGGCAGTCTACTTTTGGCTGGCGGTGGGCGCCTGACGCACAATCGCCGCCATGTATTACCGCCCCGAACCTCAAATAGACGCACCGCAGGCCGGGCGCTGCGGCGTGATGCTCATCAACCTTGGCTCGCCGGAGGCGCCGAACGCCTCGGCGGTGCGGCGCTATCTGGCGGAGTTTTTGAGCGACCGCCGCATCATTGAAATGTCGCCTCTGCTCTGGCAGCCCATCTTGCGCGGCGTGGTGCTGCCGCTGCGCGGCGCTGCGTCGGCGGCGCGCTATCGCAGCATCTGGCATGAGGAGGGTTCGCCCCTGCTGCTGCACAGCCGCCGCCAGGCGCGGCTGCTGGACGGCGCGCTGCGCCAGCGCGGGCTGCGCGTCGTCACCTGCGCGGCGATGCGCTACGGCAAGCCGGGCGTGGCCGAGGCGCTGGACGCGCTGAAAAAGGGCGGCTGCACGCGCATCCTCGCCGTGCCCATGTATCCGCAGTATTCGGCCACCACCATCGGCAGCGCAGCGGACGCGGTGCACGCCTGGGCGCTGCGCAGCCGCGCGGTGCCGGAGTTGCGTATCAGCGGCAGCTTTGCGCTGTACGAGCCGTGGCTGCGTGCGGCGGCCGCGCATGTGCGGCGTTTCTGGCAACGCGAGGGGCGGCCAGCGCATGTGGTGTTCAGCTTCCATGGCGTGCCGCAACAGATGGTGCAGCAGGGCGACCCGTACGAGCGCGAGTGCCGCGCCAGTGCCGCGCGGCTGGCGCAGGAGCTGGAACTGGCGGACGGGCAGTGGACGCTAGCGTTCCAGTCGCGTTTTGGGCGCGGCAAGTGGCTGGCGCCCGCCACGCAGGACGTGCTGCAGCAGCTTGGGAGCGCGGGCGCGCAGCGCGTGGACGTGTTTTGCCCCGGCTTTGTGGCGGACTGTCTGGAGACGCTGGAAGAAATCGGCATCGAGGGCAAGGCGCTGTTCCAGAAGGCGGGCGGCGGCGAATTGCGCGTGCTGCCGTGCCTGAATGAAGACCCTGACTGGATAGAGGCGCTGGCCGACTGGGTGGAGCGCAACCTGCGCGGCTGGGAGGAACGTGGGGAGCCGACTTTTTCCAATACCCGCAAGTAAGGTGCATGATTGCCGGCGTATAAAGCCGGCGACACTGTGATACCAAAGGCTGGCAGGGCAAAAAAAGGGCAACCAAGAGGTTGCCCTTGCGACAGGCGCGGGGTTTATTGCGAAACAAGCACGGCGCGGCCGTTTTGTTTCTGCACTGGACGGTTGTTTTTGCCGATGATTTTGGTGAAGGTTTCCATCTGCTCCTTGGAAGCCGTGATGGGCTGCTTGCCAATAATCCACATCACGCCTTCCGTGCAGGGCGGCGTGGTGAGCGAGCCTTCCAATCTGTAATAGGCGTCAAAGTTTTTCACCAGCGCGGCCACATCGACAGATTTGATGGGTTTGGTTTCGCCATGCTTTTGCGGCGCGTCTTTCCAGATGCCTTCAATCACCGGGTTTTTTTCGCCTTCGTTGAACATCACGGCGACGACCAGCAGTTGCCCGTCATCGGCTTGGTGCACGATGTGGCCAACCATCGGGAAGTGTTTGCCGCCAAAGGTGTATTCGGAAGGCGTGTGGAAATGAACCTGCACCAGTTTGAACTGCTTGTTTTCAAGTTCCAGCGTGCTGCCTTCCTTGAAAGAAACCTGGATGGTGTGGCCGTTGTTGATGACGGTGTCCGCCTCGCCCGTATATTTGAAGGCAAGGGGGCGGTGCTGCTTGGTTTCAATCGCGTCAGTGATGTCAATGGGCGACTGGAACTTGCCCGTCTTGCAGGCGGCAAAATCCGGGTGCAAGTCGCCCCAGAATTCCGGGGCTTCCTGTCCTTCATACGAGAAATGGGCGGCAAATGCAGCGCCCGCAAACAGACCGGCCATTGCGGTAGCAAGAATTTTTTTGTTCATGATGTGTTTCTTGGGAGTGTGGTAGGGAATTGCCCCTGACGGGACGCGCGCAGCATAGGGGAGGGCGGGCGCCGTGCCAGCGCGCGTTACTTTGTGTGTCTTGTGTTTGCAACGCTTATACAAATGATGTGTATATCACGACTGCCAGCATACATTGCTGGCGATGGCGCAGTGTTGTTGCGGGTATGCGATATTTTTTGATACCTGGATGGGTTGCGCCGCAGGTCCGCCTTTGCTGGCGGGAGTAGGTCGGCATACCAAGGACTTAATCTGCGTCAATGAAAGCGCGCCCTGCGTGATTTCTTTCACGACCGCACCGCAAAACAGTGCAAAAACGACGGGTATCAATGCGTCGCCAGCATAAGTTGCGCGGGAATGGCGGCTATATACGATGGGTATGCGCCGCGCAGCGGCTATTGCGCGGCGCTGGCGGGGATGGCGTCTTCGTGTCCGCACACGATGGCGCGCAGGCGCATGTCTTCGCCCACTTCCTTGCGCTGCAGCCAGCGCAGGCGCGTGCCTTGGGTGATGGCGCTGAGCGGCCCGATGGCGGCGATGGGGCGCCCTTCGCCCAGCAGTACGGGCGCCTGGTAGAGCAGGAGTTCGTCCACGAGGTCGGCGGCAAGAAACGCGCCGGACAGCCGCGCCCCCGCTTCCAGATGGATTTCGTTGCATTCGCGCGCGGCCAGCAGGCGCAGCAGCGCGGGCAGGTCCACGTTTTCGCCGCTGTCTTCGCCTGCGGCGGGCAGGTGCAGCAGTTCGGCGCCTTTTTCGCGCAGGGCGGCTTCGCGCGCTTCGTTGCGCTGGGCGTGGGCGATGAGCACGCGCCGCTCCTCGATGCTCCAAAGCTGCGCGTGCAGCGGGGTGCGAAGCTGGCTGTCGCAAATCACGAGCAGGGGCTGGCGCGGCAGCCCGTCAAGGCGCGCGTTGAGCAGCGGGTCGTCGGCGAGCACGGTGCCGCTGCCCGTGAGCACGGCGCAGGCGCGCGCGCGCCAGTTGTGCACGTCCAGGCGCGCGGCCTCGCCCGTAATCCACTGGCTCTTGCCGTCGGCAAGTGCCGTGCGCCCGTCGAGCGAGGCGGCGGTTTTCATGCGCACCCAGGGGCAGCCGCGCTCCATGCGGCGGAAAAAGCCGATGTTCAGCGCGCGGGTGGCGCGCAGCGCGGCTTCGTCGGCCATGTCCACCTGCACGCCGGCATCGCGCAGGTAGGCGAAACCGCGCCCGGCCACAAGCGGATTGGGGTCGGTGGCAGCCGCGAGCACGCGCCGCACGCCAGCGCTGGCGAGCGCCTCGCAGCACGGGCTGGTGCGTCCGTGGTGCGCGCAGGGTTCCAGCGTGATGTAGGCGGTGGCGCCCTGCGGACTGTGGCCGTGCGCGGCGGCGTCGCGCAGCGCCATGATTTCGGCGTGCGCATCGCCAGCGCGCTGGGTGTAGCCGGTGCCGATGATGTCGCCAGCGGCGCTCACGAGCACGCAGCCGACGGCGGGGTTGGGCGGGCAGATGAAGCGCGCTTTCTTGGCGAGGTCAAGGGCGCGCGCCATCATCAGGCGGTCGATGCGAAGGGCTGGTGTGGGCATGGCGTGCAGTGTAGACGCGGCGGCAGAGGCGGGGAAAATGTTTGCATACCCATTTGTTTCACATTTTTCTGCCGGCTTATGTTGCCGGCGACAATGTGATACCCATTGAAATCGGGGTGAAAAAAGCCGCAGCTTGAAGGCTGCGGCTTGTTCGTTGGTGCTGGCGTTACAGCACTTTGGCGATGGCCTGGCAGACGTAGCCGATGTTGCGGCTGTTGAGGGCGGCGACGCAGATGCGGCCCTTGTCGGTGCCGTAGACGCCAAATTCGCTGCGCAGGCGCACCATCTGGTCTTTGGAGAGGCCAGAGTAGCTGAACATGCCCACCTGCTGCACGACGAAGCTCATGTTGGCGCCGGCGGCTTTGAGGCCGTCGGCAAGCTGCTGGCGCATGGCCTTGATGCGGGTGCGCATTTCGCCGAGTTCTTTTTCCCACATGGCGCGCAGCTCGGGGCTGGCAAGTGCGGTGGCGACGACGGTGGCGCCGTGCATGGGCGGGTTGCTGTAGTTGGTGCGGATGACGAGTTTGAGCTGGCTCATCACGCGCTCGGCCTCGTCCTTGTTTTCGCACACCACAGAGAGCGCGCCGACGCGCTCGCCATACAGCGAGAAGCTCTTGCTGAACGAGGTGGAGACGAAGAAGGCAAGCCCCGCGTCGGCAAACTTTCGCACGACGGCGCCGTCTTCGTCCAGCCCTTGCGAGAAGCCCTGATACGCCATGTCAAGGAAGGCGGTGAGTTGTTTTTCCTTGATGGCGGCAATGACCTGTTCCCACTGCGCGGGCGCGAGGTCGTAGCCCGTGGGGTTGTGGCAGCAGGCGTGCAGCACGATGATGGTGCCAGCGGGAGCAGCCTGCAGGTCAGCCAGCATGCCGGCGAAGTCAATGCCGCGCGCGGCGGCGTCGTAGTAGCGGTAGGTGCCGACTTCAAAACCGGCGGCGCCAAAGAGGGCGCGGTGGTTTTCCCAGCTTGGGTCGGAAACGAGCACCTTGGCGCCCGGGGCGATGCGGCGCAGGAAGTCCGCGCCCACTTTCAGCGCGCCGGTGCCGCCCAGCGCCTGGATAGTGGCGATGCGCCCTTCCTGCAGCGCGGCGGAGGCGTCGCCAAAGACGAGCTTTTTCACCGCGTCGGTGTAGGCGGGCAGGCCGTTGATGGGCAGGTAGCCGCGCGGCTTGGGTGCGGCCATCATCAGTTTTTCGGCTTCCTGCACGCATTGCAGCAGCGGCAGCTTGCCGTTGTCGTCAAAGTAGACGCCCACGCCAAGGTTGACTTTTTGCGGGTTGGTGTCGGCGTTGAATTGTTCGGTCAGGCCCAGGATGGGGTCGCGCGGGGCCATTTCGACGGCGGAAAAGAGGCTCATGGATGGTGCCTTTGGTCAGAGAAAGAAAAGAAAAAAGCGCGCCATTCTATGCGTGGCGCAGTCAGCAGACGGCGCGCAGCGCGGTGAGCTGCGTGGGCATGTGTTCTTCCAGCCAGGCAGCGGAGGTGGCGCGCAGCCAGGGGCGGGCGGTGAAGCCCTGCATGGCGCGCAGTTTCTCCTCGCCCAGATGCGCCTGATAGATGTCGGAGGCGCGCAGCTGCAGGTAGTCAAAGGCGATGCCGAGCGCAAGCTGGCAGAAACGGTCGCTGTCTGGCTCAAAACGCGGCGCCTTGGCCAGCGCACGGATAATGGCGTTGCGTGCGCGTGCAATATGCGGGTGCGGGGCGGCGCCTTCGGGTTGGTCGCGCCCAAGGGAATGGTATTTGACAAGCTGCTCCATCAAAATGAGGGCGAAGGACGCGGTGCGTGCTTCGGCGTCATTTTTCAGAAAATCATTGCCAAGCAGACGGCGCGCGATGACGACGGTATCCAACAGCGTGGTGCCGCTGTCGGTAATCAGTGTGGGCACTTGTGAAAATGGATTGACAGATTCCAGCGCCACCGGATTGGCCCAGGGGTTGACGACCGAGATTTCCAGCTCCTCAATGCCGGTGGCCAGCGCGCTGACCAGCGTCAGGCGGGCAAAGGGCGAGGCGGTGCTGACAAACAGTTTCATGCAAAGCTCCTTGCGACAGCTGCCGCCGAATTTCAAAAAACGGATTCCCTCTCCCTCGCGTGCTGCGAAGCAGCTCGACAGAGGGAGAGGGTGCAGGGTGAGGGTGCGCCCGCGACAGCGGGCGTGCGATGCGTCAAGCCCCCTCACCCCCGCCCTCTCCCCCTGTCCGCTGCTGACGCAGCG
>JAFRYL010000105.1 GCA_017437605.1 Ottowia sp.
CCTCTCGCCCTGCCCCGCCTGCGGTGCGGCGCGCAGCACGGCGTCATCTGCGCCGCTGGCGCGCGCGAGGGCGCGCACTTCCGCCGCGCTCAATTCAATGAAGCTGCCACGCCGCAGCCCGCGCGGCAGGCGCACCGCGCCGTAGCGGATGCGAATGAGGCGGCTGACGGCGTGCCCCAGGCTCTCAATCATGCGGCGCACTTCGCGGTTGCGCCCTTCGCTGATGCTGACGCGGTACCACTGGTTGGCGCTCTCGTCGCTGGCGCCTTCGGCGGTTATGTTGTTGAAGCGCGCCTCGCCATCGTCCAGCATCACGCCGTCCAGCAGGCGTTGCTGTTCCTCATCACTCAGCGCGCCCAGCACGCGCACGGCGTATTCGCGCTCCAGCCCGAAGCGCGGGTGCATGAGCTGGTTGGCAAGCGCGCCCGAGTTGGTGAACAGCAGCAGCCCTTCGGTGTTCAGGTCAAGGCGCCCGACGCTTTGCCACTTGCCCTGGCTGGCGGGCAGGCGCGGCAGGGCGCGAAACACGGTGGGGCGCCCCTGCGGGTCGTCGTGCGTGACGACTTCGCCCACCGGCTTGTGATACGCCAGCACGCGCGCCGCTGGCGAGCCAGCGCGCAGGCGCACGGCACGCCCGTCAATGGCGACGCGGTCGCTGGCGCTGATGCGCTGGCCGGTGTGCGCCACCTCGCCGTTCACGGCCACGCGCCCGGCGGCAATCCACTGCTCCATCTCAAAGCGCGAGCCAAAGCCGCTTTGCGCCAGCGCCTTGTGCAGCTTCACGCTGCCGCCACGCGCAGCCGCCGCAGGGCGGGGTTCTTCGTCCTCTGTCGTTTCTTCTTCGGGCATTTCCGGGGCCGCTTCTTCGGCGGGCGCGGCGGCTTCGGTGTCCGCATCAAAGCGGCCAGAAAGCAGGTCGTCAAAGCCCACAGCCTCGCGCTGCGGCGGCTGTTCAGCCTGTTGTTGTTCCTGTTGCGCTTGTTGTTCTTCGGGCGCGGTGGTGTCGTCGGCGGCATTCATGGGGCGTCTTTCGTGGGCGGGTGCTGTTTGCATAGAAAAAAAGCGCCTGACCGCTTGGTGTCAGGCGCTTGGCATTGGTGGGTGATACATGGTTCGAACATGTGACCCCTGCCGTGTGAAGGCAGTGCTCTACCACTGAGCTAATCACCCGCTGTTCAGCAAAGCGGCGCATTGTAGCAGAGAACGCAGAACCAGAAGCCTGAAACTTCCCCTCGCCCCCGCAAAAAAACAATCCCCTCGCCCCCGCCGGCGGAGCCGGACAGGGGGAGAGGGCTAGGGAGAGGGGGAAAAACAACGGGTATCGCATTGTTTCAGGCTTTATAGCAGCGGCTATGCGATATGTTTATTGAAGGTATGACGCATTCATACGTCGCCGCGCTGCTGACGCAGCACGGCGCACCCCCACCCTGCCCTCCCCCTCTGTGCGCGCTGCGCGCGCCGAGGGAGAGGGACTGTTTTTTGTCAGAGCAGCAGCCCCTCCTGCACCGGCGCTGCACTTTCAAGCTGGCGCCAGAGCGCGCCGCCCTCGCCCGCTTCCTTGTCCAGCACCTGCAGCACCGCCTCGTGCGCGGCAAGCTCCTCCGCGCTGGCGCGCAACACGGGCAACTGCAGGGCGCTGAAATCCGCGCGCTGCCGCTGCGCGCCCGCAGCCGCCGCCTCATCACCACCGATGGCCAGGCTCTCCTGCCCGCGCGTGAGCGCCACATACACATCAGCCAGCAACTCTGCGTCCAGCAGCGCGCCGTGCAGTGTGCGCTGGGAGTTGTCCACGCCAAGGCGCTCGCACAGCGCATCCAGACTGTTGCGCTTGCCTGGGTAAAGCTGGCGCGCCATCTCCAGCGTATCCACGATGCCCGCCACATGCTCGTGCAGCGGCGGCAGCCCGGCGCGCTCCAGCTCCGCATCCAGAAACCCCACATCAAACGGCGCGTTGTGAATGATGAGCTCCGCCCCCGCGACGTATTGCAAAAACCGCTGCGCCACGTCCGCAAACTTCGGCTCGTCCTTGAGCCGCTCCGCCGTCAGCCCGTGAATGGCCTCCGCGTCCTTGGGAATGTCGCGCTCGGGGTTGATGTAGAGGTGCAGGTTGTTCTTCGTCAACCGCCGCCCCAGCAGCTCCACGCAGCCAATCTCCACAATGCGGTCGCCCTGCGTGGGGTTCAGCCCAGTCGTTTCAGTGTCAAGAAAAATCTGGCGGTGCATGGTGCAGCCCCTCCTCAATGCTTCTCGCGTGCGTGGTTGATGGAATAGCGCGGAATCTCCACCGTCACATCCTCCGCGCCGATGATGGCCTGGCACGACAGGCGCGACTGCGCCTCCAGCCCCCACGCCATGTCCAGCAAATCTTCCTCCTGCTCGCCCGGCTCGGAAAGCGAATCCAAGCCTTGCCGCACGATGCAGTGGCAGGTCGTGCAGGCGCAATTCATGCCGCAGGCGCGGTCAAGCTCCACACCGTTATCCGCCATCGCCTGACAGAGCGACACGCCCGACGGCGCAGCAAACACCGCCCCCTGCGGGCAGTAGTCAGGATGGGGAAGAACAGTAATCGTCGGCATGGCGTGTGGTGCAACGGCAAAGCGAGCGATGGTACGCCGTAAACACCGGCACAAGACTTCCCCCTCGCCCTCTGCGCTGGTTGCTGTGAATTTTGGCAGGGTATCGTGTGGTTGCCGGCAAGATAAGCCGGCAACCACATGGTATTGCAGATGGGATGTGCCCTGCCGCAGCTTATTTGCGTCTCTTGGCGCTGGCTGCTTTCAGCATGCTGATGATTTGGCGATATTCCTCTTTCTTCGCCTCTGATTTTTCATATTTCAAGCCTTCTTGCGCCAGCTTGAGGGCGCTCTCCTTGCGACCATTGACACTCTTTGCATTAGCGCCCTTCTCAAGTAATAATTTGACAATTTCAGCGCGCCCTTTTTCTGCTGCCAGATGCAACGGAGTTCCAAGATTATAATTCCCTGCCCTTCCTTCGTAATCTCCAGCTTTGTTAATATTTGCGCCCTTTTCAATCAATATACCGACAAGCTCGGCGCTACCAGACCTTGCCGCAGCGCCAAGTGACGTGAAGCCGTAAGAGTTTGATGGTCCGTCCGGGAGCCATATTTCGCCATCTGTTTTGGCTCCTCTAACCACAAGGAGAGCAGCAATTTTACTGACCCCTTCCTGTGCCGCATCAATGCCATCTTTTTTAACGATTCCTCTCTTTTCATCGTAGTCAGAACACAGCGCGTCCGCCGCAACGAGCAACTGCAAAGCCTTATCCAACGGCCTGGTTTCATACGCGCCAGCACCAGCGCTTACTGGATTAATATCCAAACCGCTATCAAGCAAGAAGCGCGCAGCCTCCATCCTATTGTCCAGTGCAGTAGCGGGGGCATAAGCGCGAGACAGGCAGGTGCAGTCCACCGAACCATCTTCGCAGCCGCCACTTATCACGGTGGACAATTCTTCCCGCAGCGCTTTGGCGTCAGCGCCTGCGGCTACCTTGTTCTGAACGGTGGCAAGGATGCTATTTTGGTTGTTGGTTGCGTTTTTTGCTTCCGCCGGCACACCAAAGATGTTGCCAAGCCCCGCAAAGCACGCCAGCGCAAAGACAGAGGCAGCGAGGGTGGTACGGGCGGGAAAGGCGCGGCGAACGCAACGGGAAGTGTCCTTGGGGTTATTCATGGCAATGCTCCTGTGGGTGTGAAAAATCGGCGCACATGCAGCGCGCGGCGCATTGTGCCTGCCTTGCGCCCACGGGCAACGACAAAGGGCGCGATGAACCGCGTCAAATCGATACCCATTGCAAGCAGCATACGTAACCGGCTTATGTTGCTGGCAAGCGATTGATACCAGTTGTTTTTCTCCCCTCACCCTGCCCTCTCCCCTGCTATCGCGGGGGCGAGGGGATGAAATGGAGCGCCCGGCGGTGGGCGTGTGTTGCCATCAGCTATACAGCAAATTACACTTGCTCCTGCACAGCCCTGACGAGGAGTTTCCAACATGCGTGACGCCGCCATCAACTTACGCGCCCTGCCGGAGCAGCGCGCCCTCATTGACTCTGCCGCCAGCGTGCTTGGCAAAAACCGCTCTGATTTCATGCTGGAGGCTGCGTGCGAGCGCGCCAAGGCTGTGCTGCTGGAACAGACGTTTTTCAGTCTGGACGCAGCGCGTTTTGAGCAGTTCATCGCCATGCTTGATGCGCCCGATGAACCCAATCCGGGTCTGGAGCGGCTGAGGGCGGTCAAGGCGCCTTGGGACAAGGGCGTGACGGCATGAGCGTGTCGTTGGGCGCGCCTGTGCCGCTGGCTGTGACGCACCAGTTGCAGGGTTTTTCGTGCGGCGAGCCGAGCCTAGACGATTGGCTGCAGCGCCGCGCGCTGTCCAACCATCTGAGCGGCGCAAGCCGCACGTTTGTTGTGGCGGATGGCGACGCGCGTGTGTACGGCTACTACGCTCTAGCTGCTGGCGCGGTGTCACACCAGTTGGCGACGGGGGCGGTGCGCCGCAATATGCCGGAGCCGATTCCTGCCCTTGTGCTCGCCCGCCTTGCCGTGGACAGGCGAGTGCAGGGCGCCAACCTTGGCGCGGCTTTGCTGCGTGACGCTGCGCAGCGGGCTGCCCTTGTGGCGCAGCATACGGGAGTGCGCGCCCTCCTGGTGCATGCACTCCATGAGCGCGCCAAGGCGTTTTATGTCCATTACGGTTTCAAGGAATCCCCCATTCAGCCGATGACGCTGATGGCGCCGATTCGCAGGCTGATTGCATGAGTATTGATTTGTTGCCGGCTTTATAAGCTGGCAATGCAATGCATTGAACGATAGTATTAGGCACAAAACGCCTTCAATGCCCGCTTTCGCGGGCATTCCCCCTCACCCTGCCCTCTCCCCCCGTCCGTGCTGACGCACGGCGGGGGCGAGGGGATATTTTTAAATTTCCCCAACGCCCCGCCCGGCAAGCGCGCGGCGGATGCCAGCGTTCATGCGCGCGGCGGCGAAGGCTTCGGTGCCGCGTGAGAGTGCTTGGGTGGCGTCGGCGATGGCGGCGTGGTCGCTTTCCTGCGCGGCGGCGCGCAGCGCGTCCATGAGGGCGTCTATGGCGGCGCGTTCTTCGGCGTTCAGCAGGGCGCCGTCGGCGTCCAGCGCGCTCTGCGTGGCGAGCAGCAGGCGGTCGGCTTCCACGCGCGCTTCGGCCAAGGCGCGGGCGCGCATGTCTTCGCCCGCGTTCTGGAAGCTCTCTTGCAGCATGCGCGTGATGTCGCCGTCGGCCAGTCCGTAGCTTGGTTTGACGGCGATGTGCGCCTGCACGCCGCTGCTTTGTTCCTCGGCGCTGACGGAAAGCAGCCCGTCAGCGTCCACGGTGAAGGTGACGCGAATGCGCGCCGCGCCCGCCGCCATCGGCGGGATGCCGCGCAGCTCAAAGCGCGCGAGGCTGCGGCAGTCGCGCACGAGTTCGCGCTCGCCCTGCACGACATGCAGCGCCAGCGCGGTTTGCCCGTCCTTGTAGGTGGTGAAGTCCTGCGCCATCGCCACGGGGATGGTCTGGTTGCGCGGCACGATGCGCTCCACCAGCCCGCCCATCGTTTCTATGCCAAGCGACAGGGGCGTGACATCGAGCAGCAGCAAATCGTCGGCGCAGCCCTGCCCCACGAGTTGCGCGGCCTGCACTGCGGCGCCGAGCGCGACGACTTCATCAGGATTGAGGTCGGTAAGCGGCGCGCGCCCGAAGAACTCCGCCACGGCGCGGCGCACCACGCCCATGCGCGTGGCGCCGCCGACGAGCACGACGCCTTGCACATCCGCGGGCTGCAGGTGCGCGTCAAGCATGGCGCGGCGCACGGCGTCCATGCAGCGCGCGGTGAGCGGTGCGGTGGCGGCGGCGAAGTCTTCGCCGTGCAGCGTCTCGCCCACGCGCCCGCCCGCGAGGATGGCGGGCAGCGGCGCGGCGTCGCCGCCAAACAGTGCTTCTTTCGCGGCACGCGCGGCGGCTTTGCGCGCGGCTTTTTCGGCAGCGTCGGCGGGCGGCTGCGTGCCGTATTTTTCCTGCGCCCATGCAATCAGCGCCACGTCGTAATCATCGCCGCCAAGCGCGGTGTCGCCGCCGGTGGCGATGACTTCAAACACGCCTTTTTCCATGCGCAGGATGGAGATGTCAAAGGTGCCGCCGCCCAGGTCAAAGACGGCAAAGATGCCCTCGGCGCCCCGGTCCAGTCCGTAGGCGATGGCCGCGGCCGTTGGCTCGTTGATAAGGCGCAGCACGTTCAGGCCGGCGAGCTGCGCGGCGTCTTTCGTCGCCTGCCGCTGCGCGTCGTCAAAATAGGCGGGCACGGTAATCACGGCGCCGTGCAGCGCGCCGCCCAGCGTTTCTTCCGCGCGCTGGCGCAGTTCGCCAAGAATGGCGGCGCTCACCTGCACGGGCGATTTTTCGCCCTGCACCGTTTGCACGGCGACCATGCCGGGGCGGTCCACAAGGGCATACGGCAGGCGCTGCGGCGCGGCGATGTCCGCGAGCGCCCGCCCCATGAGGCGCTTCACAGAGGCGATGGTGTTCGCCGCGTCCGCAGGCGTGGCGTGCAGCGCCGCGTCGCCCACGAGCGCGCTGCCGTCCGCCTGATAGCGCACCACCGAGGGCAGCAGCACGCGCCCGCCCGCATCGGGCAAGCACTGCGGCGCACCGTCGCGCTGCGCCGCCACGAGCGAATGCGTGGTGCCCAAATCTATGCCCACGGCAAGGCGGCGCTGGTGCGGCGCGGGGGACTGACCCGGCTCGGATATTTGCAGGAGGGGCATGATGAGTGATGGGGTATTGTTTGGTCGCCGGCTTTATAAGCCGGCAAGCAATGATTATGTCAGTTGGTATGCGTTGCGGCGGCGCTGCAAATCCTGTTCAAAGCGGCGCAGGAACATGAGGGCGCGCACATTCTGCGCGGCAGCGGACAGCTTGCCCTCCTCGTCTATCTGGCTCGCGATGTCGCCCTCTATCTGCGCGCGCTGCGCGGCGGCTTGCGCGGCAAGCGCGTCCAGCGCGGCGGGGGTGGAGGCCGCGTCCAGTGCCTCGCGCAGCGCCATTTGCTGCATGAGAAATTGGGGCGGCATGGCGGCGGCGCCGTCGGCGTCCACGCGCACGCCGCCGAGTTCGCAGAGGTAGCTGGCGCGCGCGAGCGGGTCGCGCCGGCGCTGCCACGCCTGATTGACACGCGCCGACCATTGCGCGGCGGCGCGCTGCGCGGCGGCGCCTTCGGCAGCGAAGCGGTCGGGGTGGACTTCGCGCTGCAGGGCACGCCAGCGCGCGGCGAGCTGTTCCACGTCCTGCGCAAAGCGCGCGGGCACGCCGAACAGCTCAAAGTCGCTGGCCGCGAGGTTCATACACGGAACGATTCGCCGCAGCCGCAGTGGTCGCGCGCGTTGGGGTTGTGGAACTTGAAGCCCTCGTTCAGCCCCTCGCGCACAAAGTCCAGCTCGGTGCCGTCAAGGTAGGGCAGGCTTTTGGCGTCCACAAGCACGGTGACGCCGTGCTGCTCGAAGCGCTGGTCTTCGGGCGCGGCGGCGTCGGCAAATTCAAGCACGTACGCCAGCCCCGAGCAGCCGGTGGTTTTCACGCCCAGCCGCACGCCCAGCCCTTTGCCGCGCTTCGCTAGGGAGCGGCTGACGTGCGCGGCGGCGGCTTCTGTCATGGTGATGGCCATGTGATTGTCCTTTTCTTATTTGCCGGGGTGTTTTTCGCGCCAGTCGCGCACGGCGGCTTTGATAGCGTCTTCGGCCAAAATGGAGCAGTGGATTTTGACGGGCGGCAGCGCAAGCTCTTCGGCAATCTGGCTGTTCTTGATTTCCTGCGCTTCATCCAGCGTCTTGCCCTTGACCCACTCGGTGACGAGCGAGGACGAGGCGATGGCCGAGCCGCAGCCGTAGGTTTTGAAGCGCGCGTCTTCAATCACGCCCGTTTCTTCGTTGACCTTGATTTGCAGCCGCATCACGTCGCCGCAGGCGGGCGCGCCCACCATGCCGGTGCCGACGTTGGCATCGGCGGCGTCAAAGCTGCCGACGTTGCGCGGGTTTTCGTAGTGGTCTATGACTTTGTCGCTGTATGGCATGTGATGTTCCTCGTCAGTGCGCCGCCCATTGCACGGCGTTCAGGTCGATGCCCTGCAAGTGCATGTCCCAGAGCGGCGACATGTCGCGCAGGCGCGCGACGCCCGCGCGGATGGCGGCAATCGCCGTGTCGATTTCTTCCTCGGTGGTGAAGCGCCCGATGGTGATACGCAGGCTGCTGTGCGCCAGTTCGTCACTGCGGCCAAGGGCGCGCAGCACGTAGCTCGGTTCCAGGCTGGCGCTGGTGCAGGCGGAGCCGCTGGACACCGCCAGCGCCTTGACCGCCATCATCAGCGATTCGCCCTCCACAAAGTTGAAGCTCATGTTGATGTTCTGCGGCACGCGCTGCGTGGGGTGGCCGTTGAGAAAGACTTCGGGCAGGTCTTTCAGCCCGTCAATGAAACGCTGGTGCAGCGCGCGGGCGCGGGCGTTGTCCTGCTCCATTTCCTCGGCGGCGATGCGGTACGCCTCGCCCATACCCACAATCTGGTGCGTGGGCAGCGTGCCGCTGCGCAAGCCGCGCTCGTGCCCGCCGCCGTGCATCTGCGCTTCCAGCCGCACGCGCGGCTTGCGGCGCACATAGAGCGCTCCGATACCCTTGGGGCCATACGTCTTGTGGCTGGCGAGGCTCATCAGGTCAATGGGCTGGTTTTTCAAATCAATCGCCACCTTGCCCGTGGCCTGCGCCGCGTCCACATGGAAAATCACCTTGTGCTCGCGGCAGATTTTGCCGATGGCGTCCACATCCTGAATCACGCCAATTTCATTGTTCACCAGCATGACGCTGGCCAAAATCGTGTCCGGGCGAATAGCGGCGCGGAATGCCTCAATATCCAGCAGGCCGTCTTCCTGCACATCAAGGTAGGTAACTTCAAAACCCTCGCGCTCAAGCGCGCGCATGGTATCGAGCACCGCCTTGTGCTCGGTTTTCACCGTAATCAGGTGGCGGCCTTTTTCCTTGTAAAAATGCGCCGCGCCCTTGATGGCGAGGTTGTCGGATTCCGTGGCGCCGCTCGTCCAGATGATTTCGCGCGGGTCGGCACCCACCAGCGCCGCCACCTGCGCGCGCGCCTTTTCCACGGCTTCTTCCGCCTGCCAGCCCCAGGCGTGGCTGCGGCTGGCGGGGTTGCCAAAGTTCTGGCGCAGCCACGGAATCATGGCATCCACAACGCGCTCGTCCACCGGCGTCGTGGCGCCGTAGTCCATATAAATCGGAAAATTCGGAGTCTGGCTCATAAAAACACGCCGGCGTGGATTATTTTGATACCATGCCGCCCAAGGCAAACACGGAATTCGGCGCCGTCACGCGCACGGGCTTGAGGTGCGGTGCATCCGTGATGGCGCGGCGCGTGGCCGGGGCGCGCTCGTTTTTCGCATCAAAACCGCGCTCGTGCTGCTCGTCCACCAGATTTTGCAGCGTCACCGAACTGAGAAACTCCAGCATTTTCTCGTTGAGCGCCATCCAGAGGTCGTGCGTCATGCAGCGCGCGCCTTTGCTGGCGCAGTTCTCATGGCCGCCGCAGTGCGTAGCGTCCAGCGGCTCATCCACGCTGGTGACGATGTCCGCCACCGTGATGTCACCCGCCGCGCGCCCAAGCGAATACCCCCCGCCCGGCCCGCGCGTGGACACCACCAGCGAATTGCGGCGCAGCTTGCCAAAAAGCTGCTCCAGATATGACAGGGAAATGTTCTGCCGCTGGCTGATGGCGGCCAGCGCAACCGGCCCCGTGCCCTGGCGCAGAGCCACATCAATCATGGCGGTGACGGCAAACCGCCCTTTCGTGGTAAGGCGCATCGCAGTGTGTCCTTTGCTTCGTGGGTTGAGCAGCAGCGCCCGCAGGCGCACGCTAAGTCTTAGTTATTTGCTCAAGTATAGCCCGATTCCGAGCGGAGCGTAGGGATTTGCCAGGCAGCGCAGGACTCAAAAAAACCCGCCTGCGGCGGGTTCCGTCGCTGACGGCGTCCGTCAGGCAATGGCAGCGCGCCTGCTGCTGCGGCGACGCTTTGCCGGTGGCGGCGCGACGTGCTTTGCCACCAACTCCTGCAGCGCCTCCTCTGGCACCTCATCCATTTCCAGCTTGATGCTCCAGCCAAGGCGCGCGGCCATCAGCATCAGGTCTTTGAGCGCGAATGGCTTCCAGTTGCCACGCATCAGGTCGAGCGCCTGCCCAGGCGTCAGGCAGAACTCCTGCGCCACACGCTCCTGCGTCCAGCCCTGCCGCTCGATGAACTTTTGAAGGTGGCAGAACAGGTCAGTTTCCAGCGTCATCACAATGGCTTCATGCGGCGGGAAGCCGAGGTCAAGGAACACATTGCCGCAGCTTTCTTCAAAGCCGCTATCCACAGCCTCACTCATTGCATCTCCTTTCCGATGCGCTTGTAGCGGCGCTTTGCCAAGTCAATATCCTTCTTGCTGGTCTGCTGCGTCTTCTTCTGGAAGCAGTGCAGCACATAGATGAAGTCGGCGCGACCAGCCACGTATATCACGCGCCACGTCGTGCCCGTCCAGATGCGGATTTCATAGGCGCCTGCGCCCACTTCCGGCATGGGCTTGAAGTCGCTCGGGTGGCCGCCGTCCTGCACAAGCCGCAGTTCCTTACCGGCGATATAGCGCGCCTCTGCTGGAAAAGCGAACAAGTCTTTCCTGCTGCTGCCCATGAAATGCAAGGGTTTCAAGGGTGCAGAGCATACCGCCTCACGCGGGCAAAGAAAAAGGCTTCCAGCGCGTGTGCTGAAAGCCTTGCATCTGATGGCGGAGTGGACGGGGCTCGAACCCGCGACCCCCGGCGTGACAGGCCGGTATTCTAACCAACTGAACTACCACTCCGCGCCGTGAAAACTGGCGACCCTACGGGGATTCGAACCCCGGTACTCACCGTGAAAGGGTGATGTCCTAGGCCTCTAGACGATAGGGTCAAGGCGTGTATCGCGTTTGGTGGAGGTAAGCGGGATCGAACCGCTGACCTCTTGCATGCCATGCAAGCGCTCTCCCAGCTGAGCTATACCCCCGAAAAGCGATAAGCCGCGCATTGTATACCAGATTTGCGCCCGCCTCCAAGCCCAGCAGACTTTTGTGTGATGGCGTTGCAACATCACCCAGCGCGGGCGAGGCGCTCGAGCACTGTGTCGCGCGTGTGCAGGGCAAGCACCGCATCCACGCTGGGCGCGCGCGCCTGACCGATGGCGAGCAGGCGCACGGGCATGGCAAGTTTTGGCATTTTGAGCTGGTGTTCTTCCAGCGTTTTGGAAAATGCTTCCGATATGGCGGGCGCTGTCCATTCGGGCAGGGCGGCGAGTTTGTCGCGCAGGGCGGCGATGGCGGGTTTTGAAATATCGTTGACGTGTTTTTCCATTTCAGCCGCATCCGGCTGCACGTCGGCAAAGTAGGCGGCTGCCCAGTCAGCGAGTTCCACCGTGGTTTCGCAGCGGTCTTTGAACAGCGTGCAGATGGCGGGCAGGCGCGCGTCTGCCTGAATGCCGCGCCCTTCCAGTTGCTGCTGCACGAGGGCGGCGAGTTCGGCGTCCGGCAGGGCGCGCATGTGCTGCGCGTTGACCCAGCGCAGTTTCTTTTCGTCAAAGCGGGTGGCGCTTTTGCCGAGGTGCTCCAAATCAAACCATTGCAAAAACTGCTCGCGGCTGAATATTTCGTCGTCGCCGTGGCTCCAGCCAAGGCGCGCAAGATAGTTAATCAAGGCGTCGGGCAAATAGCCTTCGTCGCGGTATTGGGTGACGGCCTTGGCGCCGTTGCGCTTGGAGAGTTTGGCGCCCCGGTCATCAAGCACGGTGGGCAGGTGCGCGTAGACAGGCGGCTCGCAGCCGAGTGCGCGGAAAATGTTGATTTGGCGCGGGGTGTTGTTGACGTGGTCGTCGCCGCGAATCACATGCGTGATGCGCATGTCCATGTCGTCCACAACGACGCAGAAGTTGTAGGTCGGCGTGCCGTCGGGTCGGGCGATGATGAGGTCGTCCAGCTCCGCGTTGGCGATTTCCACGCGCCCCTTGACGGCGTCGTCCCACGCCACGCTGCCCTCCTGCGGGTTGCGGAAGCGCAGCACGGGCTGCACGCCCTCCGGAATGGGTGGCAGGGTTTTGCCGGGCTCGGGGCGCCAAGTGCCGTCATAGCGCGGTTTCTGGTGCGCGGCTTCCTGACGCGCGCGCAGCGCGTCAAGCTCCTCACGGCTCATGTAGCAGCGGTACGCCGTGCCCGCTTCCAGCATCTGCGCGAGCACTTCGCGGTAGCGCGCCATGCGCTGCATTTGATAGAAGGGGCCTTCGTCGGGCGTGATGCCAAGCCACGCCATGCTTTGCACGATGACATCCACGGCCTCCTGCGTGGAGCGTTCTAGGTCAGTGTCTTCAATGCGCAGAATGAAATCGCCGCCCTTGGCGCGCGCAAACGCCCACGGATAGAGCGCAGAGCGCAGGTTGCCAAGATGAATAAAGCCAGTGGGAGACGGTGCAAAACGGGTGCGTACTCGGGTGTTCATGGTGATGTATAGATTGAACGCCGGCGTAACAAGCCGGCGATGAAAGATGTTTGCAAAGGGTATGGCTTGGTTTGTGCGCCATCAGGCGTCGTCATCGTCGCCGCCCTGCGCCTGCGGGCGCTCGCCCTGCATGCGGCTGATGTCGCCCTCGTCCACGCCGGTGATGTAGACGCCATCAAAGCACGAGGCTTCAAAGGCTTTTATCTCCGGGTTCAGCGCAGCGACGGCGCGCTTCATGGCGTCCACGTCCTGATAAATCAGGGCGTCGGCGCCGATGTGGGCGCGCACTTCTTCAATGCTGCGCCCGTTGGCGACGAGTTCTTCGCGCGTGGGCATGTCGATGCCATACACATTGGGGTGATACACGGGCGGCGCGGCGCTGGCAAGGTAGACGCGCCGCGCGCCGGCGTCGCGCGCCATCTGCACGATTTCGCGGCTGGTGGTGTCGCGCACGATGGAGTCATCGACCAGCAGCACGTTGCGGCCGGCAAATTCGCTGCCGATGGCGTTGAGCTTCTGGCGCACGGAGCGCCGCCGCACCGCCTGCCCGGGCATGATGAAGGTGCGCCCGACGTAGCGGTTTTTCACGAAGCCTTCACGATACGGCCTGCCGAGCATACGCGCGAGTTCGTTGGCGCTTGGGCGGCTGGATTCGGGGATGGGGATGACGGCGTCGATTTCATCGGGCGGGAGCACGGAAATCACGCGCTGCGCCAGCGTCTGCCCAAGGTTGAGGCGTGCCTGATAGACCGAGATGCCGTCAAGCACCGAGTCAGGCCGCGCCAGATAGATGTATTCAAAGATGCAGGGCGAAAGCTGCGGGTTTTCCGCGCACTGGCGCGCGTGCATCTGCCCGTCGAGCGTGACGAAGATGGCCTCGCCCGGCGCCACGCTGCGCTCGGCCTGATAGCCCGTGCCTTCCAGCGCCACGCTTTCGCTCGCGGCCATGATGGCGCCGTCCGACCCGCGCCCGATGCTCAAGGGGCGAATGCCAAACGGGTCACGGAACACGAGCATGCCGCGCCCGGCAATGTGCGCAATCACGGCGTACGAGCCGCGCACGCGCTTGTGCACGGCGGCCACGGCGGCAAACGCTTCTTCGGGGCCGAGCGTGCCGCCGCGCGTGGCGCGCTCCAGCTCGTGCGCGAACACGCCCAGCAGCACTTCGCTGTCGCTGTCGGTGTTGGTGTGGCGGTGGTCGCTTTCGGCCAGCGCGCGGCGCAGCGCAGCGGCGTTCGTCAGGTTGCCGTTGTGAACCATCACGATGCCAAAGGGCGCGCTGGCATAAAAGGGTTGCGCCTCCTGCGCGCTTGCCGCCTGCCCCGCCGTGGGATAGCGCACCTGCCCCAGGCCGCTGGTGCCCGGCAGTGCGCGCATGTTGCGCGTGCGGAAAACGTCGCGCACCATGCCGCGCGCCTTGTGCGCGTAAAAGCGCCCGTCCTGCTGCGTGACGATGCCCGCCGCGTCCTGCCCACGGTGCTGGAGCAGCAGCAGCGCGTCATAAATCAACTGGTTGACCGGGGCCTTGCTGACCACGCCGACGATGCCGCACATAAAGCGTCCTTGTTCTCTGGGGGTGTGAAAGAAAGGGGGCGATTGTCGCGCGGTTTACCCGGCGGGGCTGCCTTACAAGTCTTCCGGCTGCAAACCAGTGTGGCGTGCGATGCGTGCCAACATGCGCGCGCCAAGTTCCTCGCGGTCGTGGAAGGCAAACACATAGTCCGGCCAGCCGGGGCGCGACAACACGCGGTGCGAGCCTGTGCGACGCTTTTCCTGCCAGCCATTGCGCAGCAGCGCCGCAAGCGCGCGCCTGGCCTTAACCGACGGCCACTGCGCCTGCATACGCACCTACAGGAAGCTCAAATGAAATGGGTTGCGCCGCGCCGCCCGGCAGCATTTCCCCATGCTCCACGCGGTCAGCCACGCAGCGCAGCGCCAGTGCCAGTGCGCGCTTTGCCGCTTCTTCGCGGCTAGCGCCGTAGCTCATCACGCCGGGCAGGGCGGGCACTTCCGCTATCCAGCGCCCATCGGCTTCCTGGTCAAATTCAAGGGAGATGTTCATGCTTTGTTCCTCGCGACGGCTGCGCCAGCAGTGTAGCGCCGCTGGGTGCAACGGCAAGCTTTTCACAAATCAACGGGTATTTATTAATCGCCCGCAACATAAGCCGGAAACCGCACACACACATCAACAGTATATGGTCAGGGCAGATGTTTTTCAGCGGCTTTCGGGCACTTCAACAGGCACCAGCGGCGCAGACACGGTTTCGGATGCCGCAGGAATGGCGGGCACGACGGGCATCACAGGCGCCACGGGCGCTGCTGGTACGGCGGGCGCCGCTGCTCCGGAGGGGGCACCGGCGGGAGCGGCTTTTTCGGGCGCAGCCTGCGGCGGTGTGGGTTGCGGCAGTGCGGGGAACAGCGGCGCAATCTGCACCCAGAGTTGCTGCAACAGACGCACGCTGTGCGCTTCTTTCCACACCGGCAGCAGCGACACGGGCGAAGGCCCCAGCATGACGACGAGCACCAGCCCCAGCAGCACCGCCTGCAACGCGCCAAACACGGCGCCCAGAATGCGGTCTACCGGGCGCATGCCAGCGGCAGCCGCCAGCCGCCGCACCAGATGCGCCGCCGCGCCGCTGGCAAAGAGCACGACGACAAACACGAGCGCCGCGCCCACGGCGGCGCGCACGCGCGCATCGGCGTCCAGCGGCAGCAGCGTGCCCACGGCCTGCCCGAACTGGCCGGCGAGCAGGAAGGCGCCCACCCAGCCGCACACGGAAATCACGCCATACAGCAGCCCGCGCCACGCGCCCATCGCCAGCGCCAGCGCGAGCACGCCAAGCGCGAGCCAGTCAAGGATGGGCAGCAGCGCCAGCGTGCTGGAAAAGTCAAGCGTTTGCATGGCCGCTCAGGGAAAAACTGCGCGCCTTACAGCGTCTGCACCGCCGAGGGCAGGCCGAGGCTCTTGAGGGTGGCAGCGGCCTTGTCCGCTTCCTCGCGCGAGGTGTAGGGGCCGGCGCGCACGCGCGTGCGCTCTTCGCCCTCGCGGGTCTTGATGATTTGAATGTAGGTTTTCACGCCAGCTCGCTCGGCTTTCATGCGCTCCTGGCGGGCGGACTGGGCGTCGGAAAACGCGCCTATCTGAATGACGAAACGCTGTTTTTTCTCCTGCACGCTGTCCGCGCTCTTGCCTTCCAGCAGGGCGCGCGCGCGCGCGGCTTCCCGTTCCTTGCGCTCTTTTTCCGCCTTGGCCTGCAGCTCCTTGCGCTCTTTCTCGGCCTTGGCTTCCGTCTCCTTGCGTTCTTTTTCCGCTTTGGCTTGCTGCTCTTTGCGCTCCTTGTCCGCCTTGGCCTGCTCCTTGCGCTCTTTCTCAGCCTTGGCTTGCTGTTCTTTGCGCTCTTTGTCGGCTTTGGCCTGCTGCTCGCTGCGCTCCTTGTCGCGCGCGTCGGCAGTCTTGGCAGGCTGCGGCGCAGGCTCGGGCGAAGCAGCCTGCGGCGGCGCGTCGGGCATGGGCACGTCGGCCTGCACTGGCGTATCTCCGGAGGGCACGGGGGGCACGGAGGGCACAAATTCCTCTTTCTCGCCCAAACTCTCTTTCACGGGCACCTGCAGCGGCGCCACGTCGTTCTTGTCGGGAATGGAGACTTGCGCGTCCACGTTCACCACGCGCGGCTGCTTGTCAAAGAGCATGGGCAGCCCGATGACGGTCACGCCCACAAGCAGCGCCGCGCCCAGCAGCCGGTTGCGCGCGCGGCGGCGTATGGTTTCAAGGGTTTCCTGCGGGTCGTCCGCCTGCTTGCGGCGCCGGCGTGTGCGTCCACCCTCGGAGCCAGTGGCATCGGACTTTCCAGATTTGAACAAGGCCATGAAACGCTGAACGGAAGAGAAAAACACTGATGGGCGCTGCCACGCAGCTCAGGACGCGACAAACGCGGCGCCCTGCCCTGCCCTGATGCGAGGCGCGCCATGCGCGAGCACGCCTGCCACGGTGTAGAACGAACCAAAAACGACGATTCTATCTGCGCTGCAGCATGCGCGCGCTGCGGCGTCCAGCGCCGCCGCAGGGTTGGCAAAGGCGGCAGCGTGCGCAACATTCCCTCTCTTTGTTGCACTGCGCCAAATGTCCAGCAAAGCCTGCGCACTGGCGGCGCGCGGCGTGGGCAGGTCGCAGAAATACCAGGCGTCCACCGCATCGTCCAGACAGGTGAGCACGCCGGCCACGTCCTTGTCCGCCATTGCGCCAAACACGGCATGCGTGCGCGGCGCAGCGCCGAGTGCGCACAAGGCGTGCGCCAGCGCCGTGGCCGCCTGCGGGTTGTGCGCCACGTCCAGCACCACTTGCGGCGATTCGCCTGATGCGGGCAGCACCTGCAGCCGCCCGGTCAGCGTGGCGGCTTCCAGCCCCGCGTGCATGGCCACATCAGGCACGGGCAGGCGCGCCTTCGTCGCCTGCAGCGCGGCAATCGCACCCGCCGCATTGCCCAACTGGTGCGCACCCGGCAGCGCCGGCAGCGGCAGCGCGTCAAGGCGCTGTCCGCGCCCTTCCCACGCCCACTGCGCGCCATCGGTGTGAACTGTGAAATCACGCCCCGCAAGCCAGGCATCGGCACCAGTCTCCGCCGCGTGCGCCAGCACACTCGCAGGCGGCTGCGCCTCGCAGATGATGGCAGGCCGCCCCGCGCGCATGATGCCCGCCTTCTCGCGCCCGATGTCCTCGCGCGTCGCGCCAAGCAGATGCGTGTGGTCCAACCCCACGCTGGTGAGGATGGCGCAATCGGTGTCCACGATGTTCACTGCGTCCAGCCGCCCGCCAAGCCCCACTTCCAAAATGAATGCGTCCACGCCCGCGCGCGAGAGCGCATCCAGAATGCCGAGCGTGGTGAACTCAAAGTAGGTCAGAGGCGCGTCGCCGCGCGCCGCCTCCACGCGCGCAAAGGCGGCGGCCAGCACCTCCGCCGCGGCGATTTCGCCA
>JAFRYL010000106.1 GCA_017437605.1 Ottowia sp.
ATGCCGGGCGCAAGGAAGGGCGTGGCCAGCAGCGCCACGGCTGCGGCGGCGAGCGCCACGGCCTGCACGCGGCGCGTGGCCAGGCGCGGCCAGAGCAGGCCAAGGAAGGCGGCACCCGCCGCCGCATCCAGCCCCCACTGGCGCGGGTCGCCCAGCGCATTGCCGAGCACGGCGCCGAGCACGCTGAGCGTGTTCCAGAAAAAGTAGACGGACAGTCCCGCCGCCCAGAAGCCCGTGCGCGCGGCGCGCGGCTCGTCCTGCGCCAGCGAAACGGCCACCGACTCATCCACCGTCAGATGCGCCGCTGCAAGCCTGCGCCAGCCGTCGGGGCGCAGCAGGCGCGCCATCTGCAGCCCGTAAAACGCACCGCGCGAGCCAAGCAGCGCGCTGGCCGCAATCGCTGCCGCGCCGCTGCCGCCCGCGCCGATAACACCGACAAAGGCGAACTGCGCGCTGCCCGCAAACATGAGCGCCGACAGCAACGACACCTGCCAGAGGTTCATGCCCGCCGCCGCTGCCAGCGCGCCGTAGCTGATGCCGTACAGCCCAGTCGCCAGCCCGACCCAGAAGGCTTGCGAAATCACGGCGCGGTGCGGGTGCGCGCGCCAGCGCGCGAGGAGGTTCATGGAAGGCATGGATATAAAAACGTATACCTATCAATAGAATATTGCATCGTCGGCTTTATAAGCCGACGATGGAACTATACACGAGGTGTGTATCAACCCTTGCCAAGCCGCTGCGCCATGCCGCGCGCGGCGCGTACGCCACTGGCAAAGCAGGCGGTGAGCAGATAGCCGCCCGTGGGCGCTTCCCAGTCCAGCATTTCGCCAGCGAAAAACAGCCCAGGCGCGCAGCGGCATTGCAGCGCATCGTCCAGCGCCTCCAGCCGCACGCCACCGGCGCAACTGATGGCTTCTGCCAGCGGGCGCGGGCGGCTGAGGGCTATCGGCAACGCCTTGAGTGCGGCGGCCAGCTTCGGCGCATCTTTCAGGGTTTCAGGCGGCAGCACTTCGTGCAGCAGCGCCGTGTGCACGCCCTGCAGCGCAAGGCGGCTTTTGAGGTGCGTGGAGAGGCTGCGCCGCCCGCGCGGGCGCTGCACTTCGTCCAGCACCTGCTCCGCGCTGCGGTCAGGCAGCAGGTCAAGCTGGAAAGTGGCGCGGCCGCTGCGCTCAATTTCGTCGCGCAGCAGGGCACTGGCGGCATAAATCAGCCCGCCGCCCACGCCGCTGCCGGTGATGACGAACTCGCCCTTGCGCTCAAACTGCGTGCCAAGGCTGTCGGTAAAGCGCAGCACCACGTTTTTCAGCGGCGCGCCAGCGAAATGTTCAGCAAAGAACGGCGTCCAGCCTTTGCCCTCGCGCCCGGCGGCGTCAAAACCGCAATTGGCCGGACGCAGCGGCGCCACGGGCACGCCAAGCTGCTCCATCACCGGCACCCACGCGCCATCCGTGCCCACGCGCGGCCAGCTTGCGCCACCCAGCGCCAGCAGCGCGCAGCGCGCGTGCACCTGCACTTCACCATCCGGCGTGGCAAACACCAGCGGCACGGCCTCTTTCCATTCACTTGGCGGCGCACCAAAGCCCGTCCAGCGCCAGCGTGTGTGCAGCCGCGCGCCCTGCGTGTGCAGGCGCTGCAGCCAGGCGCGCAACAGCGGCGCGGCGCGCATGTCGTGCGTAAACACGCGCCCGGAACTGCCGATCATGGTGGGCACACCCAACCCGGCAGACCAGTCGCACACCTGCTGCGGGCCGAACTCCTGCAGCCACTGCGTCACCTGCGGCGCGCGCACGCCGTAGCGCGTGCAGAACTGTGCAAACGGCTCGGTGTGCGTGACGTTCAGCCCGCCCTGACCGGCGACCATGAACTTGCGCCCCGCTGTGGGCATGGTGTCAAAGATGTGGGCGGCAATGCCGGCAGCGGCGAGCTTTTCAGCGGCCATCAGCCCGGCGGGGCCAGCGCCGATGATGGCGGCGTCAATGCGTTCTGGAAGGGTTTCGGTGCTCATTGGCGCATTGTCCGCCTGCAGGTGTTGCCGCGCGCAAAACGGGCGCAGCTTGAGCGATGACGAGCCGAAAAATAACACTTGCGAGCTAGCGTTTTCGCAGCGGTCAAAACGCTTCCCGCAGCAGGCAGGGCGCGCTTTTTGCGCGCCGCCCCGCGCCCTGCACGAGCGTGAAAGGCGCACGCCGCGCCACGGAAGGCGCCCGCTAGAATCCGCCTTTTTCACGCGGCGCCCGCGCGCAGCGCGCCGCGTTTTTTCAGAGCCTTGCATGACCAAATTCGTATTTGTCACTGGCGGCGTGGTTTCATCGCTCGGCAAGGGCGTCGCCGCCGCATCGCTGGCCGCCATTCTTGAATCGCGCGGCCTGAAAGTCACCCTCATCAAACTGGATCCGTATATCAACGTGGATCCGGGCACCATGAGTCCGTTCCAGCACGGCGAGGTTTTTGTCACCGACGACGGCGCAGAAACCGACCTGGACCTCGGCCACTACGAGCGTTTCATAGAAACGCGCATGCGCCAAGCCAACAATTTCACCACCGGGCGCATTTACAAAAGCGTCATAGAAAAAGAACGGCGCGGGGATTATCTCGGCAAAACCGTGCAGGTCATTCCGCACATCACCAACGAAATCCAGGAATTCATCCAGCGCGGCGCTGACGGCGTGCAGGTCGCCATCTGCGAAATTGGCGGCACTGTGGGTGATATTGAATCGCTGCCATTTCTTGAGGCTGTGCGCCAGCTCAGCCTCAAACTCGGCGCACACAACAGCGCCTTTGTGCATTTGAGCTATCTGCCCTGGATTGCCGCTGCGGGCGAACTCAAAACCAAACCCACGCAGCACACCGTGCAGAAACTGCGCGAAATCGGCATTCAGCCCGACGCCCTGCTCTGCCGCGCCGACCGCGCCATCCCGCAGGAAGAAAAGGGGAAAATCTCACTTTTCACCAACGTGCCGGTTTGGGGCGTAATTTCCATGCCCGACGTGGACACCATTTACAAAGTGCCGCGTCTGCTGCACGAGCAGGGGCTGGACGGCATGATATGCGACAAGCTCGGCCTGCACACCCCACCCGCCAACCTGCAGCGTTGGGACACGCTGGTAGACAAGCTCGCCCACCCCAAGGGGAGCGTACGCATTGCCATGGTCGGCAAATATGTGGACCTGACCGACAGCTACAAATCCGTCAACGAGGCACTGCGCCACGCCGGAATGCACAATGACGTGCAGGTGCATATTGACCATATTGATTCGGAAACGCTGGAAGACGGCAATTGCACCGCGCGCCTGGCCGAATATGACGGCATTCTGGTTCCCGGCGGCTTCGGCTCGCGCGGTGTGGAAGGCAAAATCTGCACCGCGCGTTTTGCGCGTGAACACAAAACGCCGTATCTGGGCATTTGCCTAGGCATGCAGGTGGCCACCATTGAATATGCGCGCCACATGGCGGGCATGACGCACGCCAACAGCACCGAGTTTGCGCCGGACACGACCGAACCCGTCATTGCCCTGATTGAAGAATGGCAAAGTGCTGACGGCAGCATACAGACGCGCAGCGAACACTCCGACAAAGGCGGCACCATGCGCCTGGGCGCGCAAACCTCCGACGTGCAGCCCGGCACGCTGGCGCACGCCATCTACGGCGCCACCGTCACTGAGCGCCACCGCCACCGCTACGAAGCCAACCCTGCGTATCTGGACAAACTGCGCGAGGCCGGCCTCGTTATTTCCGCGCTCACGCAGCGCGAACAGCTCACGGAAATCATTGAACTGCCGCAAAGCGTGCACCCCTGGTTTATCGGCGTGCAATTCCACCCCGAATTCAAAAGCACGCCATGGGCCGGACACCCGCTGTTCAACGCCTTCATCGCCGCCGCCATGCAGCACGCCGCCGGCAGGAGCGCAGCATGAAACTCTGCGGCTTTCCTGTCGGTCTTGAGCAGCCGCTTTTTCTCATTGCCGGCCCCTGCGTTGTTGAATCAGAACAATTGCAAATGGACGTGGCTGGGCAATTGAAAGAAACCTGCGCCGCGCTCGGTGTCCCATTCATATTCAAAAGCAGCTACGACAAGGCCAACCGCAGCAGCGGCGAGAGTTTTCGCGGCCCCGGCATGGAACGTGGGCTGGAGATTCTCGCCAAGGTAAAAAAGGAACTTGGCGTACCCGTGCTCACTGACGTGCACACGCCGGAAGAAGTCCCGCATGCCGCCGCCGTGGTGGACGTGCTGCAGACGCCCGCCTTTTTGTGCCGTCAAACCGACTTTATCCGCGCCGCCGCGCAAAGCGGCAAACCCGTCAATATCAAAAAAGGCCAGTTTCTTGCGCCGCACGACATGATAAACGTCGTGGAAAAAGCACGCGCCGCCGCACGCAAACAAGGCTTGCCTGAAGACAATTTCATGGTGTGCGAGCGCGGCGCGAGCTTTGGCTACAACAATCTGGTCAGCGACATGCGCGCGCTCGCCATCATGCGCGAATGCAATGCGCCCGTCGTGTTTGACGCCACGCACAGCGTGCAACTGCCCGGCGGCCAAGGCACCAGCAGCGGCGGGCAGCGCGAAATGGTGCCCGTGCTCGCGCGCGCGGCGGTTGCCACTGGCATTGCCGGCCTGTTCATGGAAACGCACCCGACGCCGGACAAAGCCCTGTCCGACGGCCCCAACAGCGTGCCGCTGAAACACATGCGCGCGCTGCTGGAAACATTGATGGAGCTGGACGCCGCCGTGAAACGGCGCGGTTTTCTGGAACACCAGTTCAACGCCTGAAACACCCCTTTCACAACATTTCCCCCACACACAGGAGAACACCCCATGAGCGCCATTGTTGATATTGTTGGCCGCGAGATTCTTGACAGCCGTGGCAACCCCACCGTGGAATGCGATGTGCTGCTGGAAAGCGGCGTGATGGGGCGCGCTGCCGTGCCCAGCGGCGCGTCCACCGGCAGCCGCGAAGCGATTGAATTGCGCGACGGCGACAAAAAACGCTATGGCGGCAAGGGCGTGCTGCGCGCCGTGGAGCACGTGAATACCGAAATATCCGAAGCGGTGCTTGGGCTGGACGCCGCCGAGCAGATTTTCCTTGACCAGACGCTTATTGACCTAGACGGCACCGACAACAAAAGCCGCCTCGGGGCGAATGCGCTGCTGGCGGTGAGCATGGCCGTGGCGCGCGCCGCCGCCGAAGAAAGCGGGCTGCCGCTGTATCGCTATTTTGGCGGCATGGCGGGCTACCAGTTGCCCGTGCCCATGATGAATGTGATTAATGGCGGCGCGCACGCCAACAACTCGCTGGATTTGCAGGAGTTCATGATAGTGCCCATTGGCGCACCATCGTTCCGCGAGGCGCTGCGGTATGGCGCCGAAACATTCCACGCACTCAAAGGCATTATTGGCGGCCAAGGCATGTCCACCGCCGTGGGTGATGAAGGCGGTTTTGCGCCCAGCGTGGAAAACCACGAAGCGGCCATCAAGCTGATTTTGCAGGCCATAGAAAAAGCGGGTTACACCGCTGGCAAGGACATTGTGCTGGCGCTGGACTGCGCCGCGAGCGAATTCCACAAAAACGGCAAATACGTGCTCGCTGGCGAAGGCGGCCTGACGCTTTCCGCCAAAGACTGGGCCAACATGCTCGCCGGCTGGGTGGACAAATATCCCATCATCAGCATTGAAGATGGCATGGCCGAAGGCGACTGGGACGGCTGGAAACTGCTCACGCAGAAACTCGGTCAAAAAGTCCAGCTCGTGGGCGACGACCTGTTCGTCACCAACACCAAACTGCTGCAGGAAGGCATAGAAAAGCGCATCGCCAATTCCATCCTCATCAAAATCAACCAGATTGGCACGCTCACGGAAACCTTCCGCGCCATAGAAATGGCCAAGCGCGCGGGCTACACCGCCGTCATCAGCCACCGCAGTGGCGAAACCGAAGACAACACCATCTCCGATATTGCCGTGGGCACCAACGCGGGGCAAATCAAAACCGGCTCCATTTCGCGCTCCGACCGCATGGCGAAATACAACCAGCTGCTGCGCATTGAAGAAGACCTGGGCGACATGGCGCACTATCCCGGGCGCGCCGCCTTTTACAACCTGCGCTAACATTCCGCGCCGTGTCGCACCGTCTCGTTTTTCTGGTTTTGCTCGCGCTGCTCGCGCTCACCCATGCCCAGTTGTGGTTTGGGCGCGGCAGCGTGGCCAACGTACAGGCCATGCAGCTTCAGCTTGACGAGCAACGCGCACGCAACGAAAAAGCGCGCCAGGAAAACGAGCAGCTTGCCGTGGAGCTGGAAGACCTGCAAACGGGGCTGGGCATGGTGGAAGAACGCGCACGCAGCGAACTGGGCATGATTCGCCCCAACGAAATTTTTGTGCAAGTCTCCAGCCCGCGCCAGTGAATCGGCGGGTATCACTATGCCGCCGGCATAACTTGCCGGCAGTCATGTGATGTTTTATTGGGTATTCTGAAATCGTCAGATACCACAAAGAAATACATCACATCGCCAGCTTATGTTGCTGGCGATGATGATATACCCCATGCAAGCTCGCTTTACTGCGCCGGTTTTTGGGGTGGCGGCGCGGGAGTGAAGGCGTCAGCAAAGAAGGAGGTGGCGGGCAGGCCGGCGGCGATGAAGTCGCTGCGCGCGGCGTCCACGACGACGGGCGAGCCGCACACAAACACTTGGCTTGCCGCCCAGTCGGGCGCATCTTCCAGCACGGCGCGATGCACGAAGCCGCTGCGCCCGCTCCAGCCGTCTTCGGGCAGCGCGTCGGAGATGACGGGCACGTAGCGCAGGTTGGGCATGGCGGCGCATTGCTCGCGCACCCAGGCGTCCAGGTACAAGTCCTGCGGCCTGCGCCCGCCCCAGTAGAGCGTGGTGGGGCGCGTGTCGCCGCTGGCGCGCATCAGCTCAATGATGGCCTTGATGGGCGCAAAGCCGGTGCCGGAAGCGAGCAGTATGGCGGGTGCGTTGCCCGGCGCCAGCGTGAAGCTGCCAAGCGGCCCTTCCACCTGCCATTGGTCGCCCACTTTGGCGCTTTCAAAAAGCTGGCTGGTGAATTGCCCGCCCGCCACGCGGCGGATGTGCAGTTCAAGCTCGGCGCTGGTGCCGCCAGCGGGCGGAATGTTGGCGAGGCTGTAGCCGCGCCGTGTGCCGTCGGGCAGGGAGCAGCGCAGGTATTGCCCGGCACGCCATGCAAGTGCTTCGGCGGCCTGCAGGCGCACGCGCAGCACGTCGGGCGCGAGGCGTTCCAGCGCCGTGATGCGCGCGGCGAACTGGCGTATAGGCGGCGCGTTCTTGTCCGCGACAAGGCGCGATTCAAGCACGATGGCGGGGCTGGCCGCGCGCGCCACGCAGGGCAGTATCCAGCCGGCCTTTTCCTCATCAATGGAGAGCGCCTTGGGCAAATGCTCGCCATGCTGCACGCTGCCGGCGCTCATGCGGCATTTGCACACGCCGCACGCGCCGGCCTGACAGCCGAAGGGCAGGAGGACGGATTGGCGCAGCGCGGCGTCAAGCAGGTTTTCGCCTTCGGCAGCGGTGAAGCTGCGCCCGCTGGGTTGCACGGTAATGGTGGAGGTCATGGAGTGAAATGTCTGTAGTTGAAGAACAAGAGCCACGGCGTGTTTCCGTGGCTCCGCTTATGTGTAGAGGGTGGTTGTTTCAATCGTCTGGCGCTGCCTCGTCCTTGGTGGCGGCGGGCGGGCGCTGCGCCTGCCCGTCCGGGCACGAGGAGTTGTAGCCTGCCTGCACGTTGCCGTCGTCGCTGCCGTAGCACCAGGAGAAGTGGTCATCGCCCCCGCAGCCGGCGAGCAGCAGCGCGGCGGCAAAAAGAGCAGCAGCGGTTTTCATCATGCTTCGTCCATTTCAGCGTTGTGGAACACGTCCTGCACGTCGTCCAGGTCTTCGAGCGCGTCCAGGAGTTTCTGCATTTTGGCGGCATCGTCGCCTTCCAGCGCAATGTTGTTGTCCGCGCGCCAAGTCACTTCCGCCACTTCGGGCGTCAAACCCGCCGCCTGCAGCGCGTCGCGCACGGCTTCAAAGCTGCCCGGCTCGGTCAGCACTTCAATGGCGCCGTCTTCGTCGCTAATCACGTCTTCGGCGCCCGCGTCCAGCGCCACCTCCATCACGGCGTCTTCACTCGTGCCGGGGGCGAAGATGAGCTGCCCGCAGTGCTTGAACTGGAACGCCACGGAACCCTCGGAGCCAAGGTTGCCGCCGTGCTTGGAAAAGATGTGCCGCACCTCGGCCACGGTGCGCACGCGGTTGTCCGTCATGGTGTCCACAATGATGGCCGCGCCGCCGATGCCGTAGCCCTCGTAGCGGATTTCCTCGTACGTCACGCCCTCCAGGTTGCCCGTGGCCTTGTCCACGTTGCGGCGAATGGTGTCGGCGGGCATGTTCGCCGCTTTTGCCTTGTCAATGGCCAAGCGCAGACGCGGATTCGCCGACGGGTCGCCCCCGCCGGTGCGCGCTGCCACCATGATTTCACGCACCACGCGCGTCCAGATGCGCTGGCGTTTCTCATCCTGCCGCCCCTTGCGGTGCTGGATGTTTGCCCATTTGCTGTGCCCGGCCATAGGGATGTGTTCCTTGTGTTTGTAAAAGGTGAAAATACGGCGCAGATTCTACGGTTCCACTCCAAGGAGAGCACACCATCATGGCTGAAACCCCCATTGAACTCGCCCGCTGCGCCGACGGCAGCGCCCCCTGCCTGCTGCTGCCCGCGATGGCAAACCGCCACGGCCTCATTGCTGGCGCCACTGGCACGGGCAAAACCGTGACGCTGCAAAAACTCGCCGAGAGCTTCAGCGCCATGGGCGTGCCCGTCTTTGTGTCCGACGCCAAGGGCGACCTCAGCGGCATCGCCGCCGCTGGCAGCGTGGGCGGCAAGATGGCAGAAATCTTGAATACCCGGGGCATCCCCGCGCCGCAGCCGCTCGCCTGCCCTGTGACCTTCTGGGACGTGTTCGGCGAGCAAGGCCACCCCGTGCGCGCCACCATCAGCGCCATGGGGCCGCTGCTGCTCTCGCGCCTGCTGGAATTGAACGACACGCAAAGCGGCGTGCTCACCCTCACCTTCAAGATTGCTGACGACAACGGCCTGCTGCTGCTCGACCTCAAAGACCTGCGCGCCATGCTGCAGCATGTGAGCGAGCACTCGCGCGAATACAGCGGCGAATACGGCAACATCTCCAAAGCCAGCGTCGGCGCCATTCAGCGTGCGCTGCTCACGCTCGGCGAACAGGGCGGCGAGCAATTCTTCGGCGAACCCATGCTCGACCTCGCCGACATGATGCAAACCGTGCAGGGGCGCGGCGTCGTCAACGTCTTCTCCGCCGAGCGCCTGCTCAACTCCCCGCGCATCTACGCCACCTTCCTGCTCTGGATGCTCTCGGAACTCTACGAAAGCCTGCCCGAAGTCGGCGACCTGGACAAACCCAAATTCGTCTTCTTCTTTGACGAAGCGCACCTGCTCTTCCAGGACGCACCCAAGGCACTCATGGAGCGCATCGAGCTGGTCGTGCGCCTCATCCGTTCCAAGGGCGTGGGCGTCTACTTCATCACGCAAAACCCCGCCGACGTGCCCGACACCGTCCTCGCCCAGCTTGGCAACCGCGTGCAGCACGCCCTGCGCGCCTTCAGCGCCCGCGACCAGAAAGCCGTGCGCGCCTGCGCCCAGACCATGCGCCCCAACCCCGCCTTCAAGCTGGAAGACGCCATCACCGAACTTGGCACCGGCGAGGCGCTCATCAGCCTGCTCGACGCCAAAGGCAGCCCCGGCATCACGCAGCGCGCCTACGTCGTCCCGCCCGGCAGCCGCATCGGGCCGCTGGAAGCTGGTGAGCGCACCGCCGCCATGCGCACATCACTCGTCGCGGGCGCGTATGACCAAACCGTAGACCGCGAATCCGCCTACGAAATGCTCGCCCGGCAAGCTGACGCCAGCGCCACCGCCGCCAGCACCGCGCAACAGCAAGAGAGCGCCGGCTTCTTTGACCAGCTCGTCACCGCTGGCAAGGAAAAACTCTTTGGCCGCACCGGCCCGCGCGGCGGGCAATACGACGGCCTCGTCCAGCAAGTCGTCAAAAGCGAAGCGCGCCGCATCGGCCGCAACCTCATACGGGGCGCACTCGGCAGCCTGCTTGGGGGCAGCGGAAGGCGGCGCTGACAAAACATTTCCCTCGCCCCCGCCGTGCGTGCCTTCCTCCGTAGGGCGTCCCTTGTGGGCGCCCTTTTTCATTCCCCTCGCCCCCGCCGTGCGTGCCTTCCTCCGTAGGGCGTCCCTTGTGGGCGCCCTTTTTCATTCCCCTCGCCCCGCCGTGCGTGCATTTCTCCTGTAGGGGTGCCCCTTGTGGGCGCCCGCACCCATTGCACCCGAACAAAGGGCAGCCACAAGGGCTGCCCCTACATACAGCTGCCATATTCACGCCATCGCCGGCTTATCTTGCCGGCGACTGCGCCATACCCCAGTGAACTTGCGCGAACTGTGGCGCATGTGATACCTTCGCTTGCACTTATTCACGCTGCACCGACGGCGTTTTTCCTTCACCACACATTTTCTGGAGCATTTATGAGCGCACAAACTCCCGGCATTATCCGGCATTATCCGGCATTATCCGGCATTATCCGGCATTATCCGGCATTATCCGGCATTATCCGGCATTATCCGGCATTATAACGCATTTTCCGTCATTTCTGCGCACTAAAAAATACAGCCAGCATTTGGGCGCCGCCCTGCTTGCCGCCCTGCTCGCTGCGCCTGCCTGGGCTGCCTGTACCTGGAACTACGAAGTGGTGCCCGGCGGCCTGGCTGACATCGTCGGCGCCGGCCAAGAAGCCTGCAACACCACCATCGTCGACGGCGGCGAGCAAATCGTCAAGGCTGGCGGCACGGCCACGGGCACCATCATCTACGGCGAGCAGCGCGTCAGCTCCGGCGGCACGGCAACCAACACCACCATCAACTACGGCGGCGCACAGGTCGTCGACGTCGGCGGCACGGCAACCAACACCACCATCAACTACGGCGGCGTCCAGTTCGGCGCCGGCGTAGCCACCACCATCAACGGCGGCGATCTGCTCGTCGGCTCTCGCGACACGGCGACCGATACCACGATGGCAGGCGCCGATTCCTATCTGGAGGTGAAATCCGGCGGCACGCTTGACGGCACGCTGACGTTCACCGGCGGCGGAAACAGGCTGCTGAGCGCCGGCACGTTCAACATCAGCGCCTACGTTTTTTCCGCCAGCGCCCTGAGCACGGCCACGCCCGTGCTCATCGTCGACACCCGGAGTACAACCACGCCCGCACTGGGCGGCGCCACCATCAACATCAGCGGCCCCGTGCCGCCGCTGGCGCTGGGCGACACGTTCACGCTCATCAGCCGCGTCAGCGGCACGCCAACACCCACAAGCATCAGCGTCGGCGACTATGAGTTTGCCTTGAGCGTCAGCACAGGCGGCAGCCTCATTGCCCAAGTCACCGGCGTGCCGACATACAGCGTGAACATTGACCCGGGCATCACCGACGGCAGCATCACGGGCTGCAACCCCTTGACGGTGGAGCACGGCACCACCCTCAGCATCACCTGCACCACCACGCCCGATGCCGGCTACATCCTCACCAGCCTGACGCTCACCGACAGCACGGGCAACACCGCCACCTGCAATGCGACGACGTGCGACCTCGCCAACGTGCAGGGCGATGTGACGGTGACGGGCAGGTTCCAGAAAGATAACTACAACATCACCGACCTTTCCGACCGGGCAGAGGGCCGTGTGACCTGCGACCGCAACCCGGTGCCTTACGGCGAGAGCACACGATGCGACGCCACGCCAGCCACGGGGCATGTGTTTGACGGGACGATGAGCGTCACAGGTGCGACGCTGGGCGCGTGCGATGCGACGGGCTGCGAACTGACCAACGCCACAGGCGCCGTGACGGTGACGGGGCAGTTCTCAAAAGAGATGTTCGCCATCACCGACGCCTCCGACCCGGCAGAAGGCAGCATCACTTGCACGCCCAACCCGGTGCCATACGGCGAAACCGTCACCTGCACCGCCACCCCTGCCCCCGGCTACGAATTGAGCGGCGTGTCGTCGTCGGGTGGCGTGAGCTGGACGTGCGACCCGGAGGCGCTGACATGCACCTCTTCAGCCATCACCAGCGCCCTGAGCGTGAGCGCCACCTTCACGCAACCGCAACCGCAACAGCCCTACGTGATTTCGGATACGCCGACGATGGGTGAGGTGGGGCTGCTGCTTTCCGGTATCGCACTCGCGGGCGCGGCGGCACCCGCCCTGCGCCGGCGTGAAAAACAGGGCAAAAAGACGGATACCCGTCAATAATTGATTTGCTTGCCGGCTTTATAAGCCGGTGACCAATCAATACACCTTGTAGGGGCGCCCCTTGTGGGTGCCCTTTCTTTTTTCCCCTCGCCCACGCCAGCGCAGCCGGACAGGGAGAGAGGGCATTGGTTTTCTTTGCCCGCGCACAAAGGAACGCGCACGCGGGCGGCGTAGCATCGGCGCATGAACGTTTTTGCTGGTCTGACGATTCCGCTGCTTGGCACCATTCTGGGGGCGGCCTGCGTGTTTTTCCTGCGCGGCAGCATTCCCCGGCTGTTCATGCGTGGGCTGGAAGGCTTTGCGGGGGGCGTGATGGTTTCGGCGGCGGTGTGGTCGCTGCTGATTCCGGCGCTGGAACAGAATGCCGGCAAGGGCGCGTTTTCCGTCGTTCCCGTGGCCATCGGCTTTTTATGCGGCGCGGTGTTTTTGCTGTTTCTGGACGACATCACGCCGCACCTGCACCTTGGCGCCGAAAAAGCGGAGGGGCCGCGCGCCGCGCTGGGGCGCAATACCAAACTGGTGCTTGCCCTCACGCTGCACAACATTCCAGAGGGCATGGCGGTGGGCGTGGTGTATGCGGGGTTTTTCTCCGGCGCCGCTGGCATGTCGGCAGAGGCGGCGCTGGCGCTGGCCATCGGCATGGCGATTCAGAACGTCCCGGAAAGCGCCATCGTTTCCATGCCGCTGCACGCCGATGGCACGGGCAAATGGCAGGCGTTTGGCATCGGCGCGGCGTCCGGTGTGGTGGAACCCATCGCCGCCATCGTGACGATTGCCGCCGCGCCGCTGATTGCCCCCGTAATGCCCGTGTGCCTTGCCTTTGCCGCCGGCGCGATGGTGTATGTCGTGGTGGAAGAACTCGTACCCGACATGGCGCGCGGCGAGCACTCCAACATCGGCCCCGTCATGTTCGCCATCGGCTTTGCGCTGATGATGTCGCTGGATGTGGCGTTGGGGTGAAAACAGCGCCATCAGAAATTCAGTTCAGAGTGTGAACCAAGGCGCATAAGCCAAAGGCTGGGCTGGCCGCGCACGTCCGCATCAATCTTCCGGTAAATGAGCAGCAAATCTGGCAAGATATGGCACTCCCTATATTTTGCCCAATTTCCTGTAAGTTTGTGGTCTCGGTACTTTGGCGCCAAGGGCATATCGCTGGCAAGATTGCCTACAACAGCCAGCAGTTCTTCTTCAAAAATCCCCCGATACTGCCCCCGGCGCTCGCGTTTGTGGTCGCGCTTGAACTGCGCCGTCTGTTCAATCGTTCTCATACAACTGGCGGCGCAGCTCACCCAAGGTAACGGCTTCCAATTCCCCACGCTCGGCAGCAGCAAATGCTTCCAGCGTTTCAGGGTTTGGCTGGAATATCGCTTGCGGCACGGTTTTTTCGCGTGCAATTGTGGTAACAAGAGCGCGGAAAACCTCGCTAAATGTCAGCCCCGATGCGCGGAGCACTTCCCCTGCCTCGGACTGGATTTTTTCAGGAATACCGGCCTGTGCCATATCAATAGCAACCGTCATGTTGCTGCTCCTTTCAATCTACCGCCCCAATATAGCATGAGGAAATATCTTTTCCCACGATGGCCCACGCCCTTGCCATGACACGCTCATGGGGAATGAGCGGTTTTTCTTCGGCGCTTTTGATGCCTTCCATGACTTTCTCCCGGTAGTAGCGGGCATAGCCCGTCTCGTCAGCAGGCACGCCACTGCCAGAGGGCAGATGCACATGGGCAAACTCTTTGGCGGTTTCGGGGGCGTTCATGGGATTCTCCAAAGCAAGGGCTGATGCGGTGTCTGCGCCGCATTGTAGGCAATGCGCGTCAAAACACTACATATCATTGGGTATCGTCTCATCTCCGGCAACATAAGCCGGCGATGCAATATATCCAAGGTCAGTATTCTGATTTTTGCGCGCCCTGCTCCGCCAGCGCCGCAGCCACGGGCGCAAAGCTGCGGCGGTGTTGCGGGCAGGGGCCGAGGCGCTGCAGCGCGGCGAGGTGGGCGGCGGTGCCGTAGCCCTTGTGCGTGGCAAAGCCGTAGTCGGGGTATTGCTCCTCAAGCTGCTGGCAGAGCCGGTCGCGGCGCACTTTGGCGACGATGGAGGCCGCCGAAATTGCGGGCACGAGGGCGTCGCCGCGCACCACTGCTTCGGCGGGCACATCAAGCTGGGGCAGGCGGTTGCCGTCCACGAGCACGAGGCGCGCGCGCAGCCGCAGGCCAGCCACGGCGCGCTGCATGGCGAGCATGGTGGCGTGCAGGATGTTGAGGCGGTCAATTTCTTCCACGCTGGCTTCGGCCACGCTGCAGCAGAGCGCGCGCTCGCAGATGAAGTCGTGCAGGCGCTCGCGGCGTTTGGCAGTCAGGCGTTTGGAGTCGGCCAATCCCTCAATGGGGCGGCGCGGGTCAAGAATGACGGCGGCAGCCACGACGGGACCCGCCAGCGGGCCGCGCCCGGCTTCGTCCACGCCAGCGAGCAGCGGCTCGGCACGCCAGCGGCGCAGCGTTTCGCGCGAGGGTTTAGCGTTGGATGAGCGTCTGGATGGCATCGGCGGAGAGAAGCGCGCTGTCGCGGCGCAGTTCGTGGTGCAGTTCGGTGAAGCGCGCGCGCAGGGCGGCGGCTTCGTCGGAATTGTCCAGCCAGTGTTGCACGACGGCGGCAAGCGCCTCGGGCGTGGCGGCGTGCTGCAGCAGTTCGGGCACGGCAAAGGGGGCGTCGGGCGCGTCCGCCCACTGGTGCGCGGGCACGTCCGGCGGGCGCTGCAGCCAGTGGCGCGGCGCGCAGAGGATATTGGGCAGGCCGACCCACGGCAACTGCCGCCGGCGACGCATGAGCCAGTAGCTTGCGGCGGGCATGGCGTAGGCAATCACCATCGGGCGCTTCATCAGCGCGGCTTCCAGCGTGGCGGTGCCGCTGGCTATCAGCGTGACGTCGCAGGCAGCCAGCGCCTCCTGCGCGCGCCCCTGCACGAGCAGCAGGCGTTCGCGTTCTGCCTTGTCCAGCATTTCATCCGCCAGCGCCTGCACGCGCGCAAACAGATGCGGCACAGCGGGCAGCACAAGCTGCGTGACGGCGCCGCTTTGCAGCAAGTGCTGCGCCGCCTGAAAGAAGCGGCGCCCGAGGTGCTGCACTTCCGCCGCGCGGCTGCCGGGCAGCAGCGCCAGCACCCTGCCCTCCTGCGGCAGGCCGAGTGCGGCGCGCGCAGCGGCGCGGTCTGGCTCCATCGGAATGCTTTGCGCCAGCGGGTGCCCGATGTAGGTGGCGTTGATGCCCGCTTCGCGCAGCAATTCAGGCTCAAAGGGAAAGAGGCAGAGCACATGGTCTGCCGCGCGGCGCAGGCGCAGCAGTTTTTCTGGCCGCCACGCCCAGAACGACGGGCTGACGTAGTGCAGCGTTTTGATGCCCGCGTTGCGCAGGCGCTCCTCCAGTGCAAAGTTGAAGTCAGGCGCGTCCACGCCAATGAACAGCTCGGGTTTTTCCGCCAGCAGACGCGTGCCCACACCCCAGCGCAGGCGCAGCAGCGCGGGCAGGCGCGGCAACACTTCCAGGTAGCCGCGCACGGAGAGCTTTTCCACCGGCTCCCACGCCTCAAAACCCTGCTCGGCCATGTGCGCGCCGCCGATGCCCGCTGCGCGCATTCCCGGCCAGCGCACCGCCAACGCCGCCAGCAATGGCGCGGCGAGCACATCGCCCGATGGCTCGCCAGCGGCCAGCGCAAAGAAGGGGGCGGCGGAGGTGTCTGGCATGGGTATATATTTTACGCCGGCACAACAAGCCGGCGACCGCATATATTACTCTTATGGTATATCAATACCTGTTGATGCAACATCTCATCGCCGGTAACTTGTGCCGGTAAGCAGCGTATACCACGCAATGTTTTCAACGCACGATGCCACGCTCGGAGGCGCGCAGGAATTCCAGCATCAGCGCCACGTCCGCGTCGCCTTCGGGCAGCGCGCCGTGCAGCGCGGCAATGGCGCCGCGTGCGGCCTCCAGCGTCAGCCCGCGGCGGTAGAGCAGGCGGTACATCTCCCGCACCTGCGCGATGCGCGCATCAGAAAAGCCGCGCCGCCGCAGCCCCTCGGCGTTGATGGTTTGCGCCTTGGCGGGGTTGCCGCCGACGGTGACAAAGGGCGGCACGTCCTGCGCCAGCCGCGTCTGGAACGCGGTCATGGCGTGCGCGCCCACGCGCCCGAACTGGTGCACGCCCGTCAGCCCGCCGAGAAACACCCAGTCGCCCAGATGCACATGGCCGGCAAGCTGCACGGCGTTGGCGAGGATGATGTGGCTGCCAAGCTGGCAGTCGTGCGCCACATGCACGTAGGCCATGACCCAGTTGTCGTCGCCTAGGCGCGTGACGCCCGCGTCCTGCACGGTGCCGGTGTTGATGGTGACGAATTCGCGGATGGTGTTGCCGTCGCCGATTTCAAGGCGCGTTGGCTCGCCAGCGTATTTCTTGTCCTGCGGCTCGGCGCCGATGCTGGCGAACTGGAAGATGCGGTTGTCCCGCCCGATGGTGGTGTGTCCGTCAATGACGCAGTGCGCCCCGATGCGGCAGCCCGCGCCGATGCGCACATGCGGCCCGATGACGGCGTAGGCGCCGACAGCGACGCTGCTGTCCAGCTCGGCGCCGGGCGCGATTTGGGCAGTGGGGTGGATGCCGTGTTCGGGCAGACTCATGGCGGCGCTCACACCACGTCGCGCATGGTGCACATGATGGTCGCTTCGCAGGCGGCATCACCCTCCACGGTGGCGCGGCAGTTGAAGCGGTAGATGCCGCCGCGCACGCGCTCGAGCGTGGAGTGCAGCACGAGCTGGTCGCCGGGGCCGACCGGCCGCCTGAAGCGCACGCCGTCCACGCCCACGAAATAGAACACCTGGTTTTCGCCCAGCGCCACGCCCTCGGTTTTGAACGCCAGCAGCGCGCAGCTTTGCGCCATCGCTTCCAGCATGAGCATGCCGGGCATCACCGGGCGGCCGGGGAAGTGCCCCATGAAGCACGGCTCGTTGACGGTGACGTTCTTGATGGCGCGGATGGTCTTGGCCTGCACGTCAATGTCCAGCACCCGGTCCACCAGCAAAAACGGGTAGCGGTGCGGCAGTTGACGCATGATGTCGTGTATGTCCTGCATAGCGTAGGTCTTGGCTTTTCAGTGAATGTGGCCACGCTGCGCCCCGTGTGCCGGCGCCGCGCAGCGGTGTGTGTTGATGTTCAGGAGGCTCCTGCCACGTCGAGCAGCTGCTGCTCGAGGCTGCGGATGCGCTCGCGCAGGCTGTGAATCTGCTTGAGCGCGGCGGCGTTCTTTTCCCACTGGGCGTTGTCATCAAGCGGGAAAAAGCCCGTGTAGTGCCCGGGGCGGCGAATCGAACGCGTGACGATGGACGCCGAAGAGATGTGCACATGGTCGGCAATGTGCAGGTGCCCCAGAATCATGCCCGCGCCGCCCACGGTGCAGTGCGCGCCGATGTGCGCGCTGCCCGCCACGCCGACGCACCCGGCCATCGCTGTGTGGCGCCCGATGTGGCAGTTGTGGGCAATCTGGATAAGGTTGTCGAGCTTGACGCCGTCCTCAATCACGGTGTCTTCCAGCGCGCCACGGTCAACGCAGGTGTTGGCGCCGATTTCCACATCGTCGCCAATGCGCACGCCGCCGAGCTGCTCGATTTTTTCCCAGCCGCCTTCGGGCGTGGGCGCAAAGCCGAAGCCGTCGCCGCCAATGACGGCGTCGCTCTGGATAAGGCAGCGCGCGCCAATCGTGCAGCCCGCCGCGATGGTGACGCGCTCGCGCACGATGGTGCCGGCGCCGATGCGTGCGCCTCGCCCGATGAAGCAGAGCGCGCCCACGCTGGCGCTGGGGTCGATGACGGCGCCCTCCTCCACCACGGCGCTGGGATGCACGCCCGGCTGCGGCACGCCGCCATGCGTGCGCTGCCAAAGCTGCGTGAGGCGCGCGAAATACAGGTGCGGGTCGTCGGTGACGATGCAGTCGCCGCGCACGACAGCAGCATCGCGCATGGCGGGCGCGACGATGACGCAGCCGGCGCGCGAGCCTTGCAGCGCGTGCGTCAGGCGCGCGTCGGCCAGATAGCTCATCTCGCCCGGCTGCGCCGCCTCCAGCGGCGCGAGGCGCTCGATGACGCGCTCGGCGTCACCCAGCAGCTCGCCGCCAAGCGCGGCAACGACGTCTCCAACGCGCAGTGTCACCAGTGCCCTCCAGGCGCGCGTGCCGCGCTCATTTGCTGGCGTTGAGCGCGCGAATCACCTGGTCGGTGATGTCCAGGGCGGGGTTGATGTAGACCGCCTCCTGCAGGATGACGTCGTACTTCCCTTCTTCCGCCACCTGCTTGACGATGCGGTTGGCGCGGTCGAGGATTTGCTGCAGCTCTTCCTGCTTGCGCGCGTTCAGGTCTTCCTGAAACTCGCGGCGACGGCGCTGCAGGTCACGGTCGCGCTCGAGCAGGCGGCGCTGCTGCGTCTGGCGCTGGCTGTCACCCATGGTGGGCGCTTCGCGCTCAAAGCGCTCGGACTCGGCGCGCAGCGCGTCAGCGGCGCTGTTGATTTCGCGCTCGCGGCGCGAAAACTCCTGCTCCAGCTTGGTTTGTGCGGCTTTGGCGGGCTGCGCTTCACGCAGCATGCGGTCGGTGTTGACAAAGCCAATGCGCGAGGCAGTCTGCGCCATCGGCGCGGCTGCAAAGGCCGCCAGTGCTGCGGCCACCATCCAGTGACGAGGGGTCATATGTGTCGTGCTCAAAAAGAAGTACCAATCTGAAATTGAAAGCGCTCAATTCTATCGCCCGGCCTCTTGCGCAGCGGCACGGCATAGGAGAAGCGCAGCGGGCCAAGGGGAGAAATCCAGCTCAGCCCCACGCCAGCGGAGTAGCGCAGGCCGTGGCTGTCCATCTTCTTCCCCTCGCCGTAGAGCGCGCCCGCGTCCACGAAGCCGTAGAGGCGCAGCGTACGGTCGTTGCCCGCACCTGGGAAGGGGGTGATGAACTCGGCGTTGAGCACCAGCTTGCGCGTGCCGCCAATGAACGCGCCAGTCACGTCGCGCGGTCCCAAGGTGGATTGCCCGTAGCCGCGCACCGAACCAAGGCCGCCAGCGTAAAAATTCTTGAAGATGGGGAACGGCCGCCCGCCCAGTCCCTTGCCCCAGCCCAGCTCGCTGTTGAAGGCCAGCGTGTACTGCTTGTTGAGCGGGATGTATTGCTGGAACTGGTAGCTGGCCTTGGCGTAGCGCACATCGCCCAGCAGCCCAAGCTCGCCGCTCAAGCGCTGGTAGCGCCCTGAGTTGGGCGCGAGCGCGCTGTCGCGCGAATCGCGCGACCAGCCCAGCGTGAACGGGAAATAGGTGCTGCGCCAGCCGTAGCGGTTGACGTAGTACAGGTACGAGGCGGGAATGTTGGTGCCGGATTTGATGCGCGTCTGCTCAGCGTTGATGCCCACGTACACCGTATCAAGCTCGGAGACGGGTATGCCGAAGCGCAGCCCCGCGCCCATGGTTTGCAGCGTATAAGTGCCGCCCTGATCCTGATACGGTTTTTGTGTACGGAAATAAATGTCGGCCGTGCGCGAAATGCCGTCGCGCGTGAAATACGGGTCGGTGGCGCTGATGACCAGCGTGCGGTTGTATTTGCCTGTGTTCAGTTGCAAATCCAGCTTGTTGCCCGAACCAAAAGCATTTTCCTGCGACAGGCCGAAGGTGAACGAGAGCTTTTCCGCCGAAGAATATCCGGCGCCCAGGCTGATATTGCCCGTGGGTTTTTCCTTGACTTCCACATTCAAATCCACCTGGTCGGGCGCGCCCGGCACTTCTGCTGTGGCCACGGACAAATCGGTGAAGAAGCCGAGCCTATCCACGCGGTCGCGCGAAAGGCGGATTTTCTCGGCGTCATACCACGACGATTCATACTGGCGAAATTCGCGCCGTATGACTTCATCGCGCGTGCGCATGTTGCCGCTGATGTTGATGCGCCGCACGTAAACGCGACGCGACGGGTCAGCGCGCAGCGTGATGGCCACGCGGCGCTGTGCGCGGTCGATGTCCTGCGCCGCCTCCACTTGCGCGAAAGCGTAGCCGTAGCTGCCAAAATGCTCAATAAATGCCTTGGTGGTTTCCGCCACCTTGTCGGCATTGTAGGACTGCCCGGGTTTGATGGTGATGAGCGACTTGAATTCGTCCTCACGGTCAAGATAATTGCCGTCCAGCGTCACACCGGAGACGGCAAAACGCTCGCCTTCGGTGACGTTGATGGTAATGCTGATGGATTCCTTGTCGGGCGCAATGGCCACCTGCGTGGAATCAATCTTGAAATCAAGGTAGCCGCGCGCCAGATAATAGGCTCGCAGCGCCTCCAGGTCAGCATTGAGTTTGGCGCTGGAATACTGGTTGCTCTTGGTGTACCAGCTCAGCCAGTTGCCCGCGTCCAGGTCAAAAAGTTTTTTGAGCGTGCGGTCGGAGTAGGCATGGTTGCCGTTGATGTCAATGCGCTTGATGCGCGCGGGCTGCCCTTCCGTGATGTTGAACACCAGCCGCACCTGGTTGCGCGCCATGGGCGTGACCGTGGTTTGCACCTCGGCGCCATAAAGGCTGCGGTTGATGTACTGGCGTTTCAACTCCTGCTCGGCGCGGTCGAGCAGCGCCTTGTCGTGCGGGCGGCCAGCGGCCAGTCCGGCGTCGCGCAGCGCGTTCTGCAGCACCTCGTCGGTGAATTCCTTGTTGCCGGCAAAGTCAATGGAGGCCACCGTGGGGCGCTCCTGCACCTCCACCACCAGCACATTGCCGCTGGTGTGCAGGCGCACATCGCTGAACAGCCCCAGGTCAAACAGCGCGCGAATCGCCGCCGTGCCGCGCTCATCGGTGTAGGTATCGCCAATGCGGATGGGCAGCGAGGCAAAGACGGTGCCCGCCTCCACGCGCTGCAGCCCTTCCACGCGAATATCGCGCACCGTGAACGGCTCCACCGCCCATGCCGCGTGCGCGCCCGCCAGTGCCAGCGCCGCCAGTGCCGCGCGCACACGCGCGCTTCGTGTGTGTTTCAGCATCACTTCAAAAATCACTCAGGAAAATGGCTTGAAAACCGTTTTTGAAAACATCTGCGCGCCTGCTCACAGGCGCGCCACAATATCGTTGAACATGGCCACCGCCATCATCGCCATCAGCAGGGAGAGGCCGGCGTACTGCAGCCGTTGCAGCCAGACGCCATCCACGGCTTTGCCCGTGACGGCTTCCCACAGATAGTACATCAGGTGCCCGCCGTCCAGCACCGGCAGCGGCAGCAGGTTCAGCACCCCCAGGCTCACGCTGATGTAGGCCAGCAGGTTCAGGAAATGCACCAGCCCAAGGCGCGCCGCGCGCCCTGCGTAATCGGCAATCGTGATGGGGCCGCTCAGGTTCTTCACAGAAAACTGCCCCAGCACCATGCGCCCCATCAGCCGCAGCGTCAGCAGCGACGTTTCCTGCGTGCGCTGCATCCCGTGCCAGAGGCTTGCCAGCGGCCCACGACGCACCAGCACCATCTCCGGCGGCGCGCCCACTGCTGCGCCTAGCCGCCCGATGCTCTCGCCGCTTGCCTCGTCCTGCACCAAATCGGGCTGCACCTCTATGAGCAGCTCGCTTCCGGCGCGCTCCACCAGCCACTGCTCGGCGCGCGGCTTCGTGCCCCCGCTGCCGCTGGCGCGTATCCACTCGCGCAACTGCGCGCCGTCCTCAATGACTGTATCCCCCGCGCGGCGCACCACATCGCCATCGCGCAAGCCCGCGCGCTCGGCGGCTGACCCCGGCAACACCTCGCCAATCAGCGGCGCACGCCGGGGCGACATCAAACCAATCGCGCGGAACATCGCCGCGTCCGGCTCGCGGCTTGGCAGCGTGGACAGCGGCAGCCGCACCTCGCGCTCCCCGCCCCCACGCGCATAGCGCAGCGTCACATCCAGCCCGTCAATCGCGCCGCGCGTCAAGTACCAGCGCACCGTCTCGAACGAGAGCACCCGCGCCTCCGCGCCCTCCGCAAGCCGCACGCCCAGCACCTCATCGCCCGCGCGCAAACCCGCCTTCTCCGCCATGGAACCCGCCACCGGCGGCGCAATCACGGCGCGCGGCTCCTCCATGCCCACCATGCTCACCAGCGCATACAGCAACACCGCCAGCACCAGATTGGCAATCGGGCCGGCGGCCACTATCGCCGCGCGCACCCGCAGCGGCTGCGTGTTGAAGGCGCGGTGCCGTTCTTCCGGCGCCACCTCGCCCTCGCGCTCATCGAGCATCTTCACGTAGCCGCCGAAGGGAATCGCCGCGATGACGAACTCCGTATCCTGCCCCGGATGCTGGCGGCGCGGCTTGAAGCGCCACAACTGCCGCCCAAAGCCGATTGAAAAGCGCAGCACCTTCACGCCGCACGCCACCGCCACGCGGTAGTGCCCCCACTCGTGCACCGTAATCAGCACCGCCAGCGCCACCAGAAAAGCCAGCAGCGTCACCAGCATGGCCGCACCTCAACGCCCCCGAACAGGGCAACAACAAACCTGCACACGTCCTTCATCCGCAGCATTCCGAAAAGCGCCGCATCATAGCTGCGGTGCAGCAAAGCGCGCCGCACTCCTCGGCGTATTCCTGAAAACATTGGGTATCAATTCGTTGCCGGCTTTATAAGCCGGCGATGGAATGCAAATACCATTGGTATTCGTAGGGGCGCAATTCATTGCGCCCGCCCCGGTTGGCATTCGCACAACGGGCGCGATAAATCGCGCCCCTACAACATACCTGAAACACACATACGATGTTTCCGGCTTATGTTGCCGGCAACCACAATATACCCAATCACTTCGCCAGCCGTGCAATCTGCTCCTGCGCGGCAGCGCGCGCCTTGTCGTGCAGCGCGAGCAGCGCGGGCAAGTCATGGGGGTTGCCGGGGTCGGTGGCATCCAGCGTGGCGCGCACGGCGGCGTAAATCTGGTCAAAGCGGATGCGCCGCTGCAGGAAGGCGGCCACCGCCTCCTCATTGGCAGCGTTGAGCACGGCGCAGGCACCGCGCGGGCCGCGCAGCGCCTCCCACGCCAGCGCCAGCGCGGGAAAGCGCGCGCGGTTTTCCGCGCTGTCCGCCGGTTCAAACGTGAGCGGCGCCAGCGCCGCAAAGTCCAGCGCGGGCGCGCCGCTCTCCATGCGCTGCGGCCACGCCAGCCCGTAGGAAATGGGCGTGCGCATGTCGGTCGTGCCAAGCTGCGCGAGCACCGAGCCGTCGCGGTAGCGCACCATGGAGTGAATGACGCTTTGCGGGTGGATAAGCACCTCAATCTGCTCCGGCGCCACGTCAAACAGCCAGCGCGCCTCGATGACCTCCAGCGCCTTGTTCATCATGGTGGCGGAATCCACGGAAATCTTGCGCCCCATGCTCCAGTTGGGGTGCGCGCAGGCTTCTTCGGGCGTGACGCCTTGCAGCGTTTCCGGCGCGCGCTGGCGGAACGGCCCGCCGGAGGCGGTGAGGATGATGCGCTCCACCTGCCTCGGCCACTCTGCGCGGTCCGCCGGCAGCGACTGGAAGATGGCGGAATGCTCGCTGTCAATGGGCAGCAGCGTGGCGCCGCCCTGCTCCACAGCGCGCAGGAAGATGTCGCCGCCCACGACCAGCGCCTCCTTGTTCGCCAGCAGCAGCCGCTTGCCCGCGCGCGCCGCCGCCATGCAGGGCGCCAAACCTGCGGCGCCGACGATGGCGCCCATGACGGTATCCACATCAGCGGCGGCGGCACTCTCCTCGGCAGCCTGCGCGCCGGCGAGCACCTGCGTGGGCACGCCCTCGCTTTTCAGCTTGTCGGCAAGCTGCGCGGCATGCGGCGCGCTCGCCATCGCCGCCACGCGCGGGCGAAAGCGCGCGCACTGCGCCGCCATCTCGTCCACGCTGGCTGACGCCGCCAGCGCCACGACTTCAATGTGCTGCGCGTGGCGCGCCGCCACGTCCAGCGTGTTGCGGCCTATGGAGCCAGTGCTGCCAAGCACGGCAAGGCGTTGTGTGCGCATGAATGTTTCCTTTCAGCTTTGTGGCGTTGCCAAACAAGCATATACCATACATATAACTATTGCATCACCGGCTTATGTTGCCGGAGATGAATGTATACCCTCTGTTTTTCGCCGCTTCTTGCCGCGAAACACTTCGGCGTGCGTGCCCGTGCGCATGAGATACAGCCGCTGCCCGCTGGTACGGTAGATGAGCACCCAGTCGTCGTTTGCATCGGGCAGGTGCGCGTCGCGGTAGTTGTGCAAATCGCCCTTGAGCGGGTGGTCTTTGTAGATGGGCGGCAGCGGCGCTTCCTGCATCAGCAGGCCGACGAGTTTGGCCAGTTCCGAGGTGTCTTTGCCGCGCTCACGCAGCCGCTGCACGTCGCGCGGGTATTGCCTGCCGAGTTTGACTTTCAGCACCCGTGCGGCTCCGCCAGCCCGACAGCCTGCATCGCCTCCTCGTAGCTGCCGTAGGAAGGCAAGTCGTCCATTTCGCGTTCAAGCTCGCGCATGGCTTGCAGCGTTTCTTCGTTCGGTTCTTCGTCGGAGTAGTCCAGTGCCTCCACGCCTTCGGCGGACACGCGCGCAAGGAATTGGCGCACCAGCTCCGAAAGGGTGAAGCCGGCGCGCTCCGCCGCACGCGCTGCGCCACGCTGCACATCAGCGGGGATGCCGTGGAGAAGAAGGTCAGTGCTGGTCGCTGTGTTCATGTCGTGCTCCTGCCCCGTAGCCTAAAACAATTCCGCGCAAAGGCATACAGCGCCGTTCAGCATGTGTTGCGCCATGTGACATACTGCCTCCTGTTATGTTTCTTTACCGGCTTATGAAGCCGGCGACAACATATATACCGCCACCTCAAGCCAGCGCCACCGCCAGCGGCAGCACGGGCAGCAGGGCGTCAATGCGGTCGAGTACGCCGCCGTGCCCGGGCAGCAGGCGGCTTGAATCTTTCACGCCAGCGCTGCGTTTGACGAGGGATTCCAGCAGGTCGCCCATGATGCTGGTGGCGCAGAGCAATGCCGCCGCCGCGAGCAGCCACGCCACGCCGCCCGCGTGCAGCAGGCGCGTGTAGAGGCTGGGCGCAGCGGGCGACCACATGCGCTCCGCCGCAATCCAGCAGGCAGCGAGCAGCAGCACGGCGAGCAGCCCGCCAGCGGCGCCCTCCCACGTTTTGCCGGGGCTGATGCTGCGCGCCAGTTTTGCGCCGCGCGTCAGGCGCCCGCCGAGGGCGTGTCCGCAGAAATAGGCGCCGCTGTCCGCCACCCAGACGAGCAGCAGCACGGAAAGCAGGAAGTTCACTCCGACAAGCCGCGCCTGCGCCACTGCCAGCCACGCCAGCGCGAGCGCCAGCACGCCCAGCGGCCAGCGCACGGCGCGCGGGATATGCGGCCACTGCGCCACGCCCGCGCGCAGCAGCCAGGCACCGCCCACAAGCCAGACGAGCGCGACAGCTATCCACACGGCGCGCGGCACGGGCTGCGGCAGCAGCCAGAAGAGCAGCGCGCCCAGCGCGGCAACGGCGGCGCCTGTGCCGATGGCGGCGGCGCCCTTCAAGTCATTGAGGCGCGCCCATTCCCAACCGGCGGCGCCGACCACGAGCAGCACGAGCAGCAAGAGCGGCAGCGGCTGCGCGGCAAACAGCGCCGGCAGCAGCACGGCGAGCAACACGATGGCGGTGATGACGCGCTGTTTCAGCATCACGCGCCGCCTTGCACCTGTTCGCTGGTTTTGCCAAAGCGCCGCTCGCGTGCGGCGAAGTCGGCAATGGCCTCGTCCAGCGCCGCCTCGTCAAAGTCCGGCCAGAGGTAGGAGCTGAAAAACAGTTCGCTGTAGGCGCACTGCCAGAGCAGGAAGTTGCTGATGCGCTGCTCGCCGCCGGTGCGTATGAGCAAATCGGGGGCAGAGGGCAGCGCCAGCGCGCCGGAAAGGGCGCCTTCCGTAATCGCCTCGCCACGCGCAGCGAGGCTGGCGGCGGCCTGCACGATGTCCCAGCGCCCGCCGTAGTTCAGACAGACGTTGAGCGTGAGTTTGTCGCCGTCGGCGGTATCGCGCTCGGCCTGCGCCAGCGTGCGCTGCAGGCCCTCGGGCAGCGCCGCAAGGTGCCCGATGAAGCGCAGGCGCACGCCGTTGTTTTGCATCTCGGGCACTTCGCGCGCCACGGCCTTGCCGAGCAGCTCCATCAGGCCGCTGACCTCTTCGGGCGGGCGCTTCCAGTTTTCCGAGGAAAAGGCAAAGACGGTGAGCACCTCCACGCCGCGCGGCTGGCAGGCGCGCACGCAGCGGCGCAGCGCGTCCACGCCGCGCTGGTGCCCGACGATGCGCGGCAGCAGGCGCCGCCGCGCCCAGCGGCCATTGCCATCCATGACGATGGCGATGTGGTGGGGAACAGCGGGGGCAGTAGCCATGAGGCGGGAGCAAAAGCGGGCGCAGCGGCAAGCGCGCGCTCACACTTCCATCACTTCTTTTTCTTTTTCCGCCACCATCTTGTCAATTTCGGCGACGTGCTTGTCGGTGATTTTCTGAATATCGGCCTCGGCGCGTTTCTGTTCGTCTTCCGTGGCTTCCTTGTCTTTCACCAGCTTTTTAATTGCTTCGTTGGCGTCGCGGCGCTGGTTGCGCACGGCAACTTTTGCGTTTTCGCCTTCGGCGCGCACGAGGCGCGTCATTTCGCGGCGGCGCTCCTCGCTCATGGGCGGCATGGGCACGCGAATCAGCCCGCCCATGTTGGCGGGGTTCAGCCCCAGATCGCTTTCGCGTATGGCTTTTTCCACCTTCGCCGCCATCGGCTTTTCCCACGGCTGCACGCTGATGGTGCGCGCGTCCAGCAGCGAGACGGTCGCCACCTGCGACAGCGGCACGCGGTTGCCGTAGTACTCCACGGTGATGCTGTCCAGCAGCGCGGGGTTGGCGCGGCCGGTGCGGATGCGGCTCAGGCTTTGCTTGAAGGCGTCAATGGATTGGTCCATGCGCGTTTGCGCGTTTTTCTGAATGTCAGCGATGCTTGTCATGGCGGAGATTCCTTGGTGTGTGTGTTCAGGCGTGTACCAGCGTGCCTTCGTCAGCGCCCAGCAGCACCGCTTTCAGCGCGCCGGGCTTGAAGATGGAGAACACCTTGATGGGCAGCTTGCGGTCGCGGCAAAGGGCAAACGCCGTGGCGTCCATGATGCCCAGGTTGCGCGACATGGCTTCGTCAAACGTCAGGCTGGAGTAGCGCGTGGCAGCAGGGTCTTTTTTCGGGTCGGCGCTGTAGACGCCGTCCACCTTGGTGGCTTTCAGCACCACGTCCACACCCATTTCCGCGCCGCGCAGCGCGGCGGCAGTGTCGGTGGTGAAGAAGGGGTTGCCGGTGCCGGCGGCAAAAATCAGCACTTTGCCCTCTTGCAGGTATTGCAGCGCCTTGGTGCGCGCGTATGGCTCCACGACCTGCTCGATGTGAATGGCGCTCATCACGCGCGCCGTGACTTTTTGCTGGCGGTTGATGGTGTCGGAGAGCGCCAGCGCATTCATCACCGTGGCGAGCATGCCCATGTAGTCCGCCAGCGCGCGGTCCATGCCGCCAGCAGCGCCCGCCATGCCACGGAAGATGTTGCCGCCGCCCACGACGACGGCAAGCTGCACGCCCATGCTGGCGACTTCGGCAATTTCCGTGGCGACGCGCTCGATGGTGTCGCGGTCGATGCCGTAGCCGCTCTCGCCCATCAGGGCCTCGCCGGAGAGCTTGAGCAAAACGCGCTGGTATGTGGGGGTGGCTGCTGTCATGGTGGTGTTCTCCGGGCGGCTTGGCAAAAAACTTGAAAAACCGGCGCGTGGGAGCGCGCCGGTCGGGAGGAAAGGCTACGTCAGCCCTTTTGCGCCGCGCTCATCTGCGCGGCCACTTCGGCGGCAAAGTCGTCGTTGCGTTTTTCCAGACCCTCGCCCACCACGTAGAGCGCAAAGGCTTTCACCGTGGTGTTCGCGGCCTTGAGCATCTGGGCGACGCTTTGCTTGTCGTTCTTGATGAAGGGCTGTTCGAGCAGCACCACGTCTTTCAGGTACTTCTTCACCGAACCTTCCACCATCTTGGCGACGATTTCAGCAGGCTTGCCGGATTCCTTGGCCTTTTCGGCGGCCACGGCGCGTTCGCGCTCGATGAGGTCGGCGGGCACGTCGGCCTCGGTCAGCGCCACGGGCTTGGAGGCGGCAATCTGCATCGCCACGTCGTGCGCGGCGGTGGCGTCGCCCTCATACACGACGAGCGCGCCAATGCGCGTGCCGTGCAGGTAGTGGGCGATGTTGCCGCCGTCCAACCGCACGAAGCGGCGCAGCGTCATGTTTTCGCCAATCTTGCCAATCAGCCCCTTGCGCACGTCTTCCAGCGTGGGGCCGTAGCTGTCCTGCTCATAAGCCAGCGCGCCGAGCGCTTCCACATCGGCGGGCGCCTTTTCAGCGGCCAGGCGCGCAGCGGCGGCGGCCATCGCCGCAAAACTTTCATTGCGCGCGACAAAGTCGGTTTCGCAGTTGATTTCCACCATCGCGCCGCTCTTGCCATCGGGCGCGGCGTAGATGCTCACCACGCCTTCGGCGGTGATGCGGCTGGCGGTCTTGCTCGCGCGCGTGCCGAGCTTGATGCGCAGCAGCTCCTCGGCGCGCACCATGTCGCCCTCGGCCTCGGCCAGGGCGCGTTTGCATTCCATCATGGGCGCGTCGGTTTTCTCGCGCAACTCTTTCACCATCTGGGCGGTAATTGCTGCCATTTGGTTTTCACTCCATAAGGGCGGGGCGGCAAGCCCCGCAGATTGATGACTCGGATACAGGAAAAGGCCGCGCCGTGCGGCCTTTCCACGGGTGATGCAGCGCTCAGGCCGCAGCGCCTTCGCCGCCTTCGGCAGCAGGCGCGGCTTCGCTCACTTCCACGAACTCGGCGCTTTCGGCCTCCTGCACGGCGCGCACCACGTCTTCCACGGCGTTGGCCTTGCCTTCAAGAATGGCGTCGGCAATCGCGCGCGCATACAGCGTCACGGCGCGCGCCGAGTCGTCGTTGCCGGGAATGACGTAGTCAATGCCTTCGGGGTTGTGGTTGGTGTCCACCACGCCGATGAGCGGAATGCCGAGCTTCTTGGCCTCGGACACGGCAATCTTGTGGTGCCCCACGTCAATGACGAACATCACGTCGGGCAGCGTCGCCATGTCCTGAATGCCGCCGATGTCTTTTTCCAGCTTCGCCAGCTCGCGCGTGAACATGAGCTGCTCTTTCTTGCTCATGCCGTCCAGCCCGGCTTCCTGCTGCGCCTGCATTTCTTTCAGGCGCTTGATGGAGGTTTTCACCGTCTTGAAGTTGGTGAGCATGCCGCCCAGCCACCGCTGCTCCACGTAGGGCATACCGCAGCGGCGCGCTTCTTCGGCCACGATGTCGCGCGCCTGGCGCTTGGTGCCGACAAAGAGCACAGTGCCACGGTTGGCCGCCGTCTGCTTGGCGAACTTCTGCGCCTCCTGGAACAGGGGCAGCGTTTTTTCAAGGTTGATGATGTGAATCTTGTTGCGATGGCCGAAGATGAAGGGAGCCATCTTGGGGTTCCAGAAGCGCGTCTGGTGGCCAAAGTGCACACCGGCTTCCAGCATTTGACGCATGGTCACGGACATGAACAGTCTCTCTTTTCTTTCAAGGTTGGGTCTGGAATCCGGCGCCATGAACCCTGCAGCGCAGGGCACCTCGTGAGCGCCGGTTCGGGATTTGCCCGACAAAAAAGCCGCCCGCCAAGTGGCGGGCGTTGCGGACGCGCGGATTGTAGCCGCAGCTTTGCCGCAATGCAGCACCGCTGCACAATGGATGCCATGCCTGCCCTCATTCCCCTTGATGCCCGCGCGCCCTTTGCCGCGCCCCTGTTTGACATTGCCGCCACACGCCGCATTGAAGCGGCAGCTGCAGCCGCCCTGCCCGCGCACACGCTGATGCAGCGCGCGGGCAAGGCAGTAGCGCGCCTTGCGCTGGCGCTGGCGCCGCACGCGCGCTGCGGGTGGATTGCGTGCGGCCCCGGCAACAACGGCGGCGACGGGCTGGAAGCCGCCATGCAGCTGCGCCAGTGGGGGGCAAATCCCGTCGTCACCTGGCTGGGCGACGAAGCGCGGCTGCCGGAGGATGCCCGCGCCTCGCTGCAACGCGCGCGCGCTGCGGGCGTGTGCTTTGCCTCTGCGGATGATGCGCCGCCCGCGCTGGGCGCGCACGACCTTGCCATCGACGCGCTGCTTGGCATCGGCGCCACACGCGCGCCCGCAGGCCGCATGGCCGAGGTGCTGGCGCAGCTTCACGCCAGCGCCGCGCCGCTGCTGGCCGTGGACGCACCAACCGGGCTGGATGTTGATACTGGTGCATTTTCCGCTTTGTTGCCGGCTCATCAAGCCGGCAAAGCACTACATACCCTTGCACTTCTCACCCTTAAGCCCGGACTTTTCACCGCGCACGGGCGCGACGCCTGCGGCACGCTGTGGTTTGACGATTTAAACGTCAACACCGCCGATGAAGCGCCCAGCGCGCGCCTCAACGCCCCGCCGCCACCTGCGCCGCGCGCGCACGCCAGCCACAAGGGGTGCTTTGGTGATGTCGCCATCATCGGCGGCGCGGCGGACATGGGCGGCGCCGCGTACCTTGCGGCGCTGGGCGCGCTGCACGGCGGCGCCGGGCGCGTCTACGTCGCGCGGCTTGACGGTGCCGCGCCCTCCCCCGCTGCCTTTCCAGAACTCATGCACCGCCGCGTGGACGCGCTGGAACTGGAACAGCTCACCACCGTCTGCGGCTGCGGCGGCGGGCAAGCCGTGCGCGCCGAGCTGCCACAAGTGCTGGAGCGCGCCGCGCGGCTCGTGCTCGACGCCGACGCGCTCAACGCCATCGCCACCGACGACGCATTGCAAACACTGCTTGCTGCACGCGCAGAACGCGCGCAAACCACCATCCTCACCCCGCACCCGCTGGAAGCCGCGCGCCTGCTTGGAAGCACCGCCGCACAGGTGCAAGCCGGGCGGCTCGCCGCCGCGCAGGAACTCGCCGCGCGCTTTGCCTGCACCGTCGCACTCAAAGGCAGCGGCACCATCATCACCGCACCCGAACGCACGCCGCGCATCAACACCAGCGGCAACGCCCGCCTCGCCGCCCCCGGCACCGGCGACGTACTCGCCGGCTTGTGCGGCGCCCTGCTCGCCGCTGGCAACGACGCCTTCGCCGCCGCCAGCGCCGCCGTGTGGCAGCACGGAGCGACTGCCAACAACTGGCCACCGCACGCTGGACACCTCACCGCCAGCGCGCTGGCGCAGCGGCTTTTTTCATTTCCCCCACCCTGCGTGCCTTGTAGGGGCAAATAATCATTTGCCCAGTAGGTATCCATTCGCTGCCGGCTTCATAAGCCGGCAATCAGATATAACTTCAAATAGTATCGCTGAACATCAGCGATACCTATCAATGTTGTCTTTCATTGCCAGCTTATGTTGCCGGCAATGGATTGATACCCACAAAAACGCCCGCACGCAGCGGGCGTTCTCGTGGGTGCGGACGCGGGCGTTATGACGCCTGCCCGCCCTGCGCGGCGCTGCACGCCTTGCAGGTGCTGATGCCGAGCATCGGGTAGAGGGGACAGAAGCGCATCAGCCCCGTGGCAAGGGGCACGATGCCTATCAGCCCCCACCAGCCCACGGCGGGCACAAAGCAGAGCGCAAGCAGTGCGATGCCGAGGATGATGCGCAGGGTGCGGTCGATGCCGCCGACGTTTGCTTTCATGGCTGTTCTCCTTATCAGGCGGCCTTTTCGCCGCCAAATTCTTCAAAGGCCGCCAGTGCGCCCGTGGCGTACATGAGCGAGGGGCCACCGCCCATGACGATGCACACGCCGAGCATGTCTTCCAGCTCGGCGCGCGTGCAGCCAAGCTGCACCAGCTTCTGCGCGTGGAAGCCGATGCAGGGGTCGCAGCGCCCGCCCACGGCGAGCGCAAGCGCAATCAGCTCCTTGGTTTTGGGGTCGAGCGCGCCGCCCGCGCCTTCGGCGGCGCCGAGGAGTTTCTGAAAGCTGCCCATCAGTTCGGGCCTGTCTTTGCCGAGCGCCTGCATGTGGCCGCCGACTTTGCCGATGAGTTCTTTGTAGCTTGGAACCATGATGTTTCTCCATGTGAAGTGATGAAAAGGTGCAGCGGAGTGTGCGGCGGGTGGGGCGCAGCGTGCAGCGCCGCGCTTTCATGCCCATGACGGCAGCATGGCTTGTGCGCGCCCTCCCCCCCTACAATCGGCGCGCTGTGCTATGCGCACGCGCCCGCAGCCGATTTTCAAAACACAGGAGCCTTGACATGGCAGTGATTGACTTTGTGAAATGGAATGGCGACCCCGGCATTTTGGCCTGGCGTTTTCCCGGTGATGAGCTTTCCACCTGGACGCAGCTTATTGTGAATGAAACGCAGGAGGCGTTTCTGGTCAAGGAAGGTGTGTATGAGGGGCCATTCAAGGCGGGGCGCCACACGCTGAGCACCAACAATATCCCGCTGCTCACAGAATTGATTGGGCTGCCGTTTGGCGGGCATTCGCCCTTTACGGCGGAGGTGTGGTATGTGAACCGCACCACGCGGCTGGACATCAAATGGGGCACGCCCGACCCGATTCAGTTGCGCGACCCGAAATACGGCCTCATGGCGCCGGTGCGCGTCTACGGGCAGTACGGGATTCGCGTGGGCGATTCCAAAACATTTCTGCACAAGCTCGTGGGCACGCTGCCCGCGTTTGACACGGCCACGCTTTCCGAATACTTCAAGGGCGTGTTTACCACGCGCATTAAGTCAGCGGTAACGCAGGCGATTATCAAAACCGGCCATTCGGTGCTGGAAATATCGGCGTATCTGGACGAGTTGTCCGCTGCGCTCAAAGACGCGCTCACGCCCGACATGGCGGAATATGGCATTGCGCTGGCGCAGCTCAACATCCTTTCGGTCAATATGCCCGAAGATGACCCCGCCGTGATTGCGCTGAAAAACATGCTTGCCAAGCGCGCCGAAATGGACGTGCTCGGCTTCAACTACCAGCAGGAGCGCAGCTTTGATGTGCTGCAGACGGCGGCGGGCAACGAGGGCAACGCTGGCGCCATCATGAGCGCGGGCCTCGGCCTTGGCATGGGTGCCGCCGTGGGCGGGGCGCTGGGGCAGGTCGCGCCCATTCTCAATCCGGCGGGCGCACAAGCTGGCGGCGCAGGCGCTGCTTCCGGCGCGGCTGGCATCGTGCCCGCCGCTGCTGCGGGCGCTGCTGCCGCTGCGCTGCTCACCTGCCC
>JAFRYL010000107.1 GCA_017437605.1 Ottowia sp.
GATTCCCTCTCCCTCGCGTGCTGCGAAGCAGCTCGACAGAGGGAGAGGGTGCAGGGTGAGGGTGCGCCCGCGACAGCGGGCGTGCGATGCGTCAAGCCCCCTCACCCCCGCCCTCTCCCCCTGTCCGCTGCTGACGCAGCGGCGGGGGCGAGGGGGTGTGGTGGTTATGGCGGCGCAAAGGCGTGATTATGCTGCGGCGCGGCTGGCGTCAGGCCGCGTGGCGGGCAGGCGCACGCACACCATGCTGCCGTCCACCGTGACCTGGCCGTGTGCGAGCAGCGACACTTCCATGACGACTTTTTTGTCGGTTACTTCCGTGATTTTGGCGCGCATTTCCAGCTCGCCATCAATGGGGGTGGGTTTTTTGAAATTGAGCGTGAGATTGCCGGTGACGTAGCGCAGCGCGGGTTCGCTGTCCATCGCGCGGCCTTCGTGCATATAGCCGGCGGCGAGCGCCGTGCCGTTGCCGTGGCAGTCAAGCAGCGCGGCAATCAGTCCGCCATACACATTTTCCGGGTAGCCGCCGGTGTGCCACGGTTTTGGTGTGTAGCGCGCAAAGGTTTCCTTTTTCTCCTTGTCCAGCCAGTAGCTTTTGATGTGCAGGCCGTGTTCGTTTGAGGGGCCGCAGCCGTAGCAGTGGCTGAATGCGGGGGCGTAATAATCCTGGAAGGCTTTTTCGCTGCTCATGGCGTCAGGTTCCTGAAATGAAGGCGCAGGGCGTAAAAAAAGCGCCGTGCGGCGCTGTGGGTGGAAGGCGAAGGTGTCTGCGGCACCGCTGGCCTATTATCCTGAACGCTGGGTTCAGGTGGGCGAGGTCAGCGCAGCTTCGGGACCATCTAACGCGAGACGTTCACGCCGGCCGCTCAATTTCCACGCCCTGACTCTTTCGAGCATTGGTTCAAGAAGTGAGAACCAGACGGCACCGCAGACAGGAGCCATTGTATGCAGAACGGCGTGCGTGGCAAGCAGAAAAAATGTTTAAAAACTTGACGCTTTCTCAGCGGCGGGGGCGCTGCCCAGCGCCTGGTCCAGCCGCGCGAGGGTGCGGCGCAGGCTGGCGGCGTCGCCCTCGTCCAGCGGCGCGGGCGGCTCGGTGGCCTCCCACGCGAGGTTGAGCGCGGCGAGCACGGCGATGCGCTCGCGCGCCTTGATTTTTCCGGCATTGCGGATTTGGCACATGGCGGCGTCCACGCGCTGCACGGCGGCCATGAGGCGCTCGGGGCCGCCTTCGGGCACGGCGAGCACGTAGGCCTGCCCCATGATGCGGGCTTCAATGTGTTTCTGTGTCATGGCGCGCTTTCCTCGTCTTCGGCGGCGTGCGCGAGTGCGGGCACGGCGGCAATGAGCGCGTCCACGCGCTCGGCAGCCTGCGCGAGGCGCTGGCGCAGCGTGTCACGCTCGGCTTCGAGCTGGCGTACCTGCCCGGCAAGCTGCGTGTTGGCCTCCTGCAGCGCGGCGTGGCGTGCGAGCAGGCGCTCGACGCGCTCGGCAATCTGTTCGGGCAGGCTGGTGGGCGGCATGGCGGCGGTGCTCATGCGGCGGCGGCGCTCATGCGCTCCACATAGCGGGCGATGAGGTCAATTTCCAGATTCACGCTTGCCCCCGCGCGCAGCGTGTGCAGCGTGGTGTGCTGCACCGTGTGGGCGATGAGGTTGATGGCGATTTCGCAGCCATCAGCCGTGTCCTGCACGGCGTTGATGGTGAGGCTGACGCCATTGATTGCGACCGACCCCTTGCGCGCCAGATAGCGCCCAAGCGCGGCGGGGGCGAGGATGTGCAGCGCATGGCTTTCGCCCACAGGCTCAAAGCGCGTCACGCGCGCGACGGCGTCCACATGGCCGGTGACGATGTGCCCGCCGTGGCGGTCGGTGGCGCGCAGCGCCTTTTCCAGATTCACCGGGCCAGCAGCGCCAAGGCCGCAGGTGCAGGCAAGCGACTCGGCGGAAACCTGCACTTCAAACACATCGCCGCCCGGCAGCGCCGTGACCGTCATGCACGCGCCATTGATGGCGATGCTGTCGCCAAGGGTGGCGCCTTCAAGGTAGCCGGCGGGCGCCTGCACGCGCAGCAGGGCGCCGTGTGCGGCGCTTTCGCCCAGTGGGCGTACCTCAAGAATGGTGCCGGTGCCGGTGATGATGCCTGTGAACATGGAAAAAAAAGCGGTGCGTCAAGAAGTTGGGCGTGATTCTTGGGCGGAAAGGTAGCACATGCGGGCAGTGGTGCGCGTGCTTGCGAAAGTGCAGCGCCAGTGGCGCAAAACATGCGCCTGTCGGCGCGGGCGATGGAAATATCTTCCCCTCGCCCCCGCCGTTGCGTCAGAAACGGGCAGGGGGAGCGGGTAGGGTGAGGGGGGCGCGCGCTGCGTCAGCAGCGC
>JAFRYL010000108.1 GCA_017437605.1 Ottowia sp.
GCCACAGCGACAGCGACCACAGCGGCGGTGCCGCCTCGCTTGCCGCCGCGCTGCCGCAGATGCAGGTGCGCGCGCCGCTGCCGCTGCCGCATCTGGCAAGTGAGCCGTGCCGCGCGGGAGATGGCTGGACCTGGGACGGCGTGCGCTTTGAAGTGCTGCATCCAGCAGATGTTGATTTGCCCGCGCGCGACGACAACGCCACAAGCTGCGTGCTGCGCGTGGCAGACAGCGGCGGGAACGCCGCGCTGCTCACGGGCGACATCAGCGCCGCCGAGGAGCGCTCCCTGCTGCGCCGCCACGGGGCGGACGCGCTGCGCGCCGCCCTGCTCCTCATGCCGCACCACGGCAGCGCCAGCGGCTCCAGCGCCCGCTTCATCCGCGCCGTGCAACCGCGCTGGGCGGTGGCGCAAAGCGGGCATTTCAACCGCTTCGGCCACCCTTCCAAAACAGCGCTCGCCCGCTACGCCGCGCAGGGCATCGCCACCGCCAGCACCGCTGGCTGCGGCGCCATCGTCTGGAAAAGCGATACGCCCGACGCCCTGCACTGCACGCGCGCTGCCGCGCCGCACTACTGGCGCGCGCCCGCCTATGCGCCGGGCGGGGCGGCGTGGAAGCATATACCTGATTGAGTTACACATCATCTCCGGCTTGTTACGCCGGCGGCGCATATATACCCGCTGTTTTATCAGTGATTTGCCAGCGCTTGCGTCAGGTCGCGCTTCAGGTCGTCCACATGTTCCAGACCCACGGACAGGCGCAGCAGGCGGTCGCTGACGCCGCAGCGCGCCAATTGCGCCGGCGGCACGTCGGCGTGGGTTTGCGTCATGGGATAGGTAATAAGGGTTTCCGTGCCGCCCAGACTTTCAGCGAAGCGCATGATTTTCACGCGCTCAAGTGCGGCACGCGCCTGTGCTGCGCTGTGTGTTTCAAAAGCAAGCATGGCGCCAAAACCGCGCGCCTGCCGCTGCATCAGCGCGTGGCCGGGGTGCTGCGGCAAACCGGGATAAATAACGCGCGTCACCTGCGGCAGCGTGTGCAGAAACTCCGCCAGCGCATGCGCGTTTTCCTGCGCACGCTGCATACGCACGGGCAGCGTTTTAATGCCGCGCAAAATCAGCCAACTGTCAAATGGTGCGAGCGCCGCGCCCGTGGTTTTCATAATGAAGCGCAGTTTTTCGGCAATCTCGGCGCTGCGGCATACCAGCACGCCGCCGAGTGTGTCGTTGTGTCCACCAAGATATTTTGTGGCGCTATGCACGACTATATCGGCGCCGAGCGCCAGCGGATTTTGCAGGAAAGGCGACAAAAAGGTATTGTCAACAATCAGCAGCAGCCCATGTGCGTGCGCTTGTTCTGCCAGGCGCGCAATATCGGCCACGCGCATCATGGGGTTGGTGGGCGTTTCGGCAAAGACTGCTCGCGTGTTTGCGGTGACGTGCGGGGCAATATCGTCCGCGCTGCAATCCAGCGTGGTGAAATGCAGCCCGTTTTTGGTGCTGATGGCGTTGAACAGGCGCGTGGTGCCGCCGTACAAATCAGCGTCCACTATCAAATGCTCGCCGGGCGAGAATAGTTCCATCAACGCAGCAATCGCCGCCATGCCACTGGTCAATGCAATGGCGCCAGCGCCGCCTTCCAGCGCGCACATGGTGGCTTCCAGTTGCTCGCGCGTGGGGTTGCCGGCGCGCGTATAGTCAAAATCGCCCGGCTGCGCCACACTGTGGTGCGCGAACGTGGCACTCTGATAAATCGGAGTGCTGAGCGCGCCGTGCGGGTCGCGGTGTGTTCCGTGTGCAAGCTGGCATTGTGTTTCAAATGCACAGCCGCCGCTTTCGTGATGCTGACTCATGCCTGTTTCTCGTCAATATCAAAAAAGGGCATGGCAGCACCTGCCATGCCCCTCCGTGCTTGCAGAGTGCGCGCCTCAGGCTGCCTCGTCCGCGAAGAGCGGCGTAGACAGGTAGCGGTCGCCTGAATCGGGCAGAATGGCGACGATGGTTTTGCCTTGATATTCGGAGCGCTTTGCAATTTGCACCGCCGCCCAAAGCGCCGCGCCCGATGAAATGCCGCACAAAATACCTTCGGCGCGCGCAAACTGGCGGCCAAAAGCAAAGGCATCTTCATTTTTGACGCGGATGATTTCGTCATAAATTCCGGTATCCAGCGCTTTCGGCACAAAATTGGCGCCAATGCCCTGAATCTTGTGCGGGCCGGGCGCACCGCCGGAAAGCACAGGTGACGTATCTGGCTCCACGGCAATCACGCGAATGGCTGGATTCTTCTCTTTCAGGTATTTGCCCGCGCCGCTGATGGTGCCGCCAGTGCCCACGCCGGCGATGAATACATCCACCTGCCCATCCGTGTCATTCCATATTTCCGGCCCGGTGGTGTCGTAATGCGCCTTGGGGTTCGCTGGATTTTCAAACTGCCCCATGATGATGGCGCCGGCAATTTCCCGCTGCAGTGCCTCGGCTTTTTCAACAGCGCCTTTCATGCCTTTGGCGCCTTCGGTCAGCACCAGTTCGGCGCCGTAGGCTTTGAGCATATTGCGCCGCTCCACACTCATGGTTTCAGGCAGCGTAAATATGGCGCGGTAGCCACGCGCGGCAGCCACAGCCGCTAGACCGATGCCGGTGTTGCCCGATGTGGGTTCAATAATCGTGCCGCCGGGCGCAAGGCGCCCGGTTTTTTCGGCGTCTTCAATCATGGCAAGCGCAATGCGGTCTTTCACGCTGCCGGCGGGGTTGAACAGTTCCAGCTTGGCAAGAATGCGCGCGTTTTCAAGCGCCTGAGTTTTCTGGAAATTGAGCGCGTGCAGCAGCGGTGTGCCGCCGATGAACTGCGCGGTGCTGGTTGCAATGTTGGGCATGATGAAGCTGTCCTTATGGGAAAAAGAGAAAAAACCTTTTGGGAACGTGCGCGGCGGCTTGCCGCACGCCTTTCTTTATACGCCGCCCGTTCAAAAGCTGAAGCCTCTTTGTTGCGCCGCACAAACACCCGCCCCCACACCTGACGCAGCCCTTGCTGCGCCGCCGCAGGCACAATGTGTCGTTTTGCCTTGGCTTTCCTCTTTCCCTGCCATGACGTTTGCCCTTTCCACCCTTGCCCGCCGCGCGCTGGCGTGCACGCTCGCGCTGCTGCTCGCCGCCTGCGCCACCACCGGCGGCGGCACTGATGCCGGCGCCGATGCGCCGCGCCGCTTCACCTTGTCCAACGGCATGGAGCTGCTGGTGCAGCCCGACCACCGCGCGCCCACCGTGGTGCACATGCTCTGGGTGCGCGCGGGCGGGATTGACGACGCGCCCGACGCCGCCACGCGCAGCGGCACGGGGCGCGCGCACCTGCTCGAGCACCTCATGTTCAAGGGCACCGAGCGCCTCGCGCCGGGTGAGTTCTCGCGCCGCATCGCCGCGCTTGGTGGGCAGGAAAATGCTTTCACTTCAATGGATTACACGGCGTACTACCAGCAGTTGCCCGCCAACCGCCTGCGCGAGGCGATGGAGCTGGAAGCCGACCGCTTTGCCAATGCGCGCTGGCCGGACGATGAATTTGCGCGCGAGTTGCAAGTCGTCATAGAAGAGCGCCGCATGCGCGTGGAAGATTCACCGCGCGCGCGACTGTACGAGGAGCTTGGAAAAACCGTCTTCACGCGCTCGCCCTACCACCACCCCATCATTGGCTGGATGGACGCACTGCAGGGCATGAGCAGCCAGCAGGTGCGCGACTACAAAAACCGCTGGTATGTGCCGGGCAACGCCGCCGTCGTCATCGCGGGCGACGTGGAGCCGGAAAAAGTGCGGGCGCTTGCCGAAGAAATCTACGGCGCGCTGCCCGCCGCCAGCGCCCCCGCGCGCGCCATTCCCGCAGAGCCGCCGCAGCGCGGCATGCGCCGTGTGGAGCTGAAAGCGCCCGCCGAGCAGGACTTCGTCATCCTCGCCTGGCGCGTGCCGCAGATGCAGAACCTCGCCGCCACGCCCGAAAACGACGATGCCCTCGCCCTCACCGTGCTCGCCGCCGTGCTTGACGGCTACAAAGGTGCGCGGCTGGAACGCGCCCTCACGCAAGGCGCGGGGCGCCTGGCCGACAGCGCCGGCGCCAGCAACGGCTTGATAGGGCGCGGGCCGCAGCTTTTCAGCCTTGCCGCCATTCCCGCGCCGGGCGTGAGCCGCGCGCAGCTTGAGGCTGCCCTGCGCGAGCAGGTCGCACGCATCGCCCGCGAAGGCGTGGGCGAGGCCGAACTCGCGCGCGTCAAAACCCAGTGGCAGGCCAGCCGCGTCTACGAGCGCGACTCCGTCATGGGACAGGCCATGGAGCTTGGCAGCAACTGGATTTACGGCCTGCCGCTGGGCGCAGACGAGCAACTCATCGCCCGCCTGCACACCATCACCGCCGCCCAAGTGCAAAGCGTCGCGCAGCGCTACTTTGGCGACGAACAACTCACCGTCGCGCACCTCATTGCGCAACCAAAAGGAAAGGAAACACCATGAACGCAAACGCACACGACATCGGCAACGCAGTCCTCAGCGTCATCGCCATGCCCGCCGACACCAACCCCGCCGGCAACATCTTCGGCGGCTGGCTCCTGTCGCAAATTGACCTGGCCGGCAGCGTCGCTGCCAAAGAGCTGGTACCCGAGCGCGTCGTCACCATCTCCATGAAGGAAGTCATCTTCAAGCAACCCGTCTTTGTTGGCGACCTCGTCGCCTGCCACGCCAAAGTCACGCGCGTGGGCGGCTCCTCAATCACCGTCGAAGTCAACGTCACCGCCGAGCGCTACAACAAGGAAACCAACTCGCGCGTGTGCCAGCACGTCACCAGCGCCGAAGTCACCTACGTCGCCGTCGATGCCCAAGGCAACAAGAAAACCATCGACCCCGAACTCAAGAAAATGCACGGGTTCTGAGTACATACTCATCAGAAATACCAATGTTTTCCGGCGTATCTTGCCGGCGACCATGAAATACCCAGCAAAACATCATGAAAAAACACTTTTTCCCCGCCCTCCTGCTCACGGCTCTGCTTGCCGGCTGCGGCACCACCAGCGCCGTGCGTGACGCCTCCGGCACGCCCTGCGACACCACAACGGACGAAAAAGCGCCCCTCCCGCTGCTCTACTCCGCGCGCGACGGCCACACCGCCAACGTGCGCTGCCTGCTCGAGCACGGCGCCGCCATAGACGCTCCCGATGACGACGGCTGGAACGCCCTCATGTTCGCCATCGCCAGCGGGCAGCCCGACACCGCCCGCCTCCTCCTTGACCGGGGCAGCAACATACACGCCACCGACAAAAAAGGCTGGACGCCCCTCATGTTCGCCGCCAACAAAGGCCGCACCAACATCGCGCGCCAGCTCCTTGACATGGGCGCCGCCGTCAACGCCACCGAACGGAAGGGCTGGACCCCCCTCATGTTCGCCGCGCAGGACGGCCACACCGACACCGCGCGCCTCCTCCTCGAGCACGGCGCGAACATCAAAACCACCACCGCAGAAAAAGGCTGGGACGCGCTGATGATTGCCGTGCAGGACGGGCACACCGACGTCGCGCGCCTGCTCCTTGACCGTGGCGCCGCCGTCAACAGCACGGAACACAAAGGCTGGACGCCGCTGATGATTGCCGTGCAGGACGGCCACACCGACACCGCCCGCCTCCTCCTTGAGCGCGGCGCCAAGGTGAACCCCGTCAACAAAACCGGCGGCACCGCCCTGATGATTGCCGCTGGCCACGGTCACACCGACACCGTGCGCCTGCTGCTGGACAAGGGCGCCAACATTCGCGCCACCGACGAAGACCGCTGGACGCCGCTCACCTTCGCCGCCACCAAAGGCCACACCGACACCACGCGCCTGCTCCTTGACCGGGGCGCCGCCGTCAACACCGCCGACGACAAAGGCTGGACGCCCCTCATGCACGCGGCGACCGACGGCTACGCCGACACCACGCGCCTGCTCCTTGACCGGGGCGCCAACCCCAACGCCGCCGACAAACGCGGGTGGACGCCCCTCATGTTCGCCGCGCAGGACGGTCACACCGGCATCGCGCGCCTGCTCCTTGAGCGGGGCGCCAACATCAGCGTCGCCGAAGAAAGGCGCTGGACCGCGCTGATGATTGCCGCGCAGAGCGGCCACACCGACACCGCGCGCCTCCTCCTTGACCGTGGCTCCAGCCCCAACGCCACCAACGACGGCGGCAACACCGCCCTGATGATTGCCGCCGCCCACGGCCACGCCGACACCGTGCGCCTGCTCCTTGACAAAGGCGCCAGCATCAACACCGCCGACAAAGACGGCGACACCGCCCTCATCTTCGCCAAGAAAAAAGGCCACACCGCCGTCGTCAACATGCTGCGCGCCGCCGGCGCCAGGGAATAAGCCTTTTTGGACAATACATTGACAATCAACACACGCTTGCCGGCTTCATAAGCCGGCAAGCACACAATACCCCATCAAAACACCATGAAAAAACATCTTCTCCCCGCCCTCCTGCTCTCTGCGCTGCTTGCCGCCTGCGCCACCAATGGCACGGTGCAGGGCACGTCTTGCAGCGCCAAGACGGACAAGCTCGCCTCCACACCGTTGCTGTATTCCGCCCGCTCGGGCGATGCGGCCAACGTGCGCTGCCTGCTGAACGCCGGCGTCAACGTCAACGAAGCCGACAAGGGCGGCAGCACCGCACTCATGTTCGCCGCACTCAAGGGGCACACCGACATCGTCCGCCTGCTGCTTGACAAGGGAGCAAATGTCAACGCAGCCACGACACACGGCGTCACCGCACTGATGGCTGCCGCCACCCAAAGTCGCGCTGACACTGTCCGACTGCTGCTAGAAAAAGGCGCCAACCCCAACGCCACCGACAGCAATGGCAACACCGCCATCTCACTGGCCGAAAAACGCGGCTTTACCGCCACCAAGGAAGGACTCACCGCCCACGCCGCAGGTCACAGCGCCATCGTCAAAATGCTGCGCGCCGCCGGCGCCAAGGAATAAGCCTTTTTTGGCAATACATTGACAATCAACACACGCTTGCCGGCTTCATAAGCCGGCAAGCACACAATACCCCATCAAAACACCATGAAAAAACA